>JBHOQZ010000432.1:0-8159 GCA_042408635.1 Chloroflexota bacterium | reverse complement strand
GCAGGATGTGCGGCAGGTGCGCCCGATCGAGGCCGGCGGCTACGGCCTCGATGCCCTCTGGAACGACGACTTCCACCACGCGGTGCGGGTTGCTCTCACCGGCCGCAACGAGGCGTACTACTGCGACTACCTGGGCACGCCGCAGGAGCTGATCTCGGCGGTCAGGTGGGGCTACCTCTACCAGGGGCAGCGCTACCGCTGGTACGGTGGCGGGCGGCGGCGTGGCACCCCCGCCCTCGACCTGCCGCCGACGCGCTTCGTCACCTTCATCCAGAACCACGACCAGATCGCCAACTCCGGCCGGGGCGAGCGCATCCACCGGCTCACGAGCCCGGGCCGCTACCGCGCGGCCACGGCACTCCTGCTGCTCGCGCCGGGCACGCCGATGCTCTTCCAGGGGCAGGAATACGCCGCCGCGAACCCCTTCCTCTACTTCGCTGACCACCGCCCCGAGCTGGCGGCGCTCGTACGCGAGGGCCGGATCGAGTCGCTCGGCCGCTTCTCCAGTCTGCGCGACCCGGCGATGCGCCCCTACCTGCCCGATCCCGATGCGCCCGAGACGTTCCGCCGCTGTCAGCTCGACCACGCCGAGCGGGAGCGGCCGGGCCACGCCGAGGTCTACGCGCTCCACCGGGACCTCTTGCGGCTGCGCCGCCAGGACCCCGTCTTTCGCGCCCAGGTGCACCGCGGCATCGACGGGGCCGTGCTCGGTCCCGGTGCCCTTGTGCTGCGCTTCTTCGACCCGGAGCGCGGCCCTGGCGGCACCGAGGACCGGCTGCTGATCGTCAACCTGGGCGTACAGCTGGACCTCTACCCCGTGCCCGAGCCGCTGCTCGCTCCACCGGCCGGGCGCGAGTGGGCGCTGCGCTGGTCGAGCGAGGATCCCCGCTACGGTGGCTGTGGCACCCCGCCCCTCGAACCCGAGACCGGCGGCTGGCAGATCCCCGGCGAAGCCGCCGTCGTCCTCGGCCCCCGCGACTGAGCTCGATCGGGCGATGGGCACGGCGATACGCTGACGCCGGGCCAGGGCGTCACGCCGGTCGTCGGCGCACACCATCCCGGCGGTGGCGGAAGCGGCAGCGGCGGGTCGTACCGCCGCGCCGGGCGGGTCAGGACCGGTCAGGCGCGGCGGTGGGAGCGGGCATCAGTCGGTGAGGGCGCTGTAGATGGCGGCGCGGAGCTGGCGACGGAAGGGGTAGCTGCTGGAGGGCATGAGCTGGGTCATGAAGATCATCAGCAGCTCGTCGCGCGGCGATACGAAGAATGCCGTCGAGGCCGCGCCGCCCCAGTAGTATTCGCCCGGCGTGCCCACGATCCCGGCCGCCGCCGGGTCGAGCAGCACCGCGAACCCCAGCCCGAAGCCGATCCCCTCCATCGTCGTCTCGCTGAAGCGCGGCTGGCCCATCGCCGCCAGGTCGCGCCCGCCCGGCAGGTGGTTCATCGTCATGAAGGCGAGCGTGCGCGGACCGAGGATGCGGGCGCCGTCGAGCTCCCCGCCGCCCAGCAGCATGCGGCAGAAGCGCAGGTAGTCGGCCGCCGTCGAGACGAGCCCGCCCGAGCCGGAGAAGTACGTGCGCGGCCGACCGTAGAGGCTGCTCTCGTCCGGGCGGTCGATCAGCACGTACGACGCCTCCCCCTCGCCCCCGCGCTGGTAGTTGGCGGCGAAGCGGTGGAGCTGGTCGGCCGGCACGTGGAAGCCGGTGTCGCGCATGCCGAGCGGCCCGAAGATGCGCTCCTGCAGGAAACGGTCGAACGGCAGACCGCCGATCACCTCGCAGAGGTAGCCGACGATGTCGGTCGAGAGGCTGTAGTTCCAGGCCGAGCCGGGATCGCACACCAGGGGCAATTCCGCCAGCTTCGCCACCAGGTCGGCCAGCGTCCCCGTCTCGCGGATCGCCTGCAGGCCGGCCCGGCGGTAGAGCTGCGTCACCGGGCGTTCATCGAAGTTGCCGACCAGGCCGGAGGTGTGCATCAGCAGGTCGCGCACCGTCATCGGCCGCGCCGCCTCGCGCACCGCGTAGCGGTCGGCGTCCCCGCCGGCGAACACCTTCAGCCCCTTGAACTCGGGCACGTACAGCTCGACCGGGTCCTCGAGCTGGAAGCGGCCCTCCTCGTAGAGGGTCATGAGCGCCACGCTGGCGATCGGCTTGGTCATCGAGTAGATGCGGAAGATCGTGTCCTCCGTCATCGGCTGACCGGCCTCGGGGTAGCGCTGGCCGACCACGTCGCAGTGGACGACCCGGCCGCGGCGCGCCACCAGCGCGATGGCGCCCGGGATCTTACCCTCGGCGACGTAGCCCTGCACCAGCCGGGTCACGTTGCGCAGCCGCACCGGGTCCAGCTCCACGTCCTCCGGCAGCCCGTCGACCAGACCGCGCGCGGCCGCCTCGACCATCTCGCTCGCCCTCCTCCACGGCGTCGTCTTGCCCCCGGACGCAGTCTACGCGATCACGCGCCCCCGAGGCGAGCCCGGCCGCCGGGTACGTCGCTGGGGGACGTGGCAGGGGGGGGCGGCAACGGTGGCTGCCCCCACCGCGCGGGCGATCGACCGGAGTTGAGGCGGCGGTGGGGATCGGCAGCAGCCTGCTCAGCGTCTTGACCGTCGCCAGCGCGCTCTGCAACTGGGCGATCAGCTCCGCCGCTGCGAATCCGCCCCGGTGAGGGCGGCGAAGCGGCTGAAGAAGTCGGGGAAGGTCTTGGCGACGCAGCCGGGGTTGCGGATGCGCACGCCCGGCGTCCGCAGGCCCAGCACGCTGAAGCTCATCGCCATGCGGTGGTCGTCGTAGGTCTCGACCGTGCCGGGCTGCGGCGTCGCCGGGTGGACGCGCAGCCAGTCGGCTCCGGTCTCGACCGGCACGCCCAGCCGGCGCAGCTCCGTCGCCACCGCCTCCAGCCGGTCCGTCTCCTTCACGCGGATGTGGCCGATGTCGCGCATCGTGACCGGGCCGTCCGCGAACGGTGCGATGGCAGCCAGCGTCTGCACGGTGTCGGAGATGGCGTTCATGTCGACGTCGACCCCGCGCAGCCGCCCGCCGGCCGGCCCGCGCACCTCGACCCAGTCCGGACCCCACTCGACCTGGCAGCCCATCCGCTCGAGCACGTCCACGAACCGCAGGTCGCCCTGCGCCGAGTCGCGGACGAGATGCAGCACGCGCACGCGACCGCCCGTGACCGCTGCCGCGGCGAAGAAATAGGAAGCGCCGCTCGCGTCGGGCTCGATGGCGTGGTCGCGCGCCGTGTAGCGCTGACCGCCGCGCACGTGGAAGCGCCGATAGCCGTCGTTGGACATCTCGGCGCCGAAGCGGCGCATGCTGTCGGCGGTGAGGTCGATGTAAGGTTTCGAGACGAGCTCACCCACGACCTCGATCTCGACATCCCCCTGCGCGAGCGGCGCCACCATCAGCAGTGCGCTGAAGTACTGGCTGCTCGCGTCGCCCCGCATGCGCACGCGCCCGCCCGGCAGCCCGCCCGAGCGCACCTCGACCGGCGGACAGCCGGTGCCGAGCGTCGAGCGGGCGTCGACGCCGAGCTGGCGCAGCCCATCGAGCAGCGGCTCGATCGGGCGTTCGCGCATGCGCGCGACACCGTCCAGCCGGTAGTGTCCGGTTACGCCGGGCTGCGCGGGCCCCAGCGCGAGCGCCGCTGTCAGGAACCGTGCCGTCGTGCCCGAGTTGCCGACGAACAGCTCGGCCGCGGCCGCCGGCAGCCGCCCGCCCGCCCCCTCGACCACGAAGCGGCAGGCGGCGGTGTCGGCCTCGACCGCGATGCCCAGCCGGCGCAGACAGTCGGCCATGTGGGCGGTGTCGTCGCTGAAGAGCGCCCCGTGCAGCCTACTGCGGCCGTGGGCGAGCGCTGCCAAGAGGAGCGCGCGGTTGGTGTAGCTCTTCGAGCCGGGCAGCGTCACGATCCCGTCGACCGGACGCGTGGCCGGGACGATCTCGATCGCGTCGGCGAGCGTCATCGCACGTCCTTGTCGACGGCTACGGGTTCACCACCACGGTCCCGGTCATCCAAGGGTGGGCCTGGCAGATGTAGGCGAAGGTGCCGGGCTGGGTGAAGGTGAAGCTGAAGGTGGCCCCGGTGGGCATGTTGCCCTCGCCCCCGGAGCTGAACGACTTGTCGGCGGCGGTGACGTCGTGCGGCTCACTGCCCGTGTTCGTCCAGGTCACGGTGTCGCCCACCTTGATCGTGACCGTGTTGGGATCGAACGTCCATGTTGCGTCGTTGAGCGGGTCGGGTTCGACGATTTTGACGGCGAAATCGGCGGCGCGGAGCGTTCCCCCGAACGCCGTGGCCGCGACGATACCCGCGATCAGCGCCGCGTCCACCAGTCGCCCGCGCGCTCCCTGCCAGTTGCTCCCCATTGCCCCCAGGCTCCTCCGTGTGCCTCCAGGCGCTTACCAGGCTGTGTCAACGCAGAATACCACGTTCCCCTCCGTTTGCCGAAATGGCTTGCCCGGTCTGCCGGTGGCAGTTCTAGCAACCGCCCGCGTCCACCCAGGAGCCGGCCGGTTCCGGTCGAGCGACTGGCCGACTCACCGTGCCGGCTTGCCGCCACCGACGGCCCGCCCGCCCGGCGCTTCGGGCGCCGCAGTTGACGCCGGACACGGCGGTGCTCTATAAACAGGCGGGGCACAGGCCCCGTATCCGGCGCCGGGCGGGTGCGGCGGCGAAGGCTGGCCGCCGTTCGTTTTTTTTGGGCGCCGGGCAGCGCCCATTCCGGGGAGGACGCCGCCTTGCTGGGAATCGACCTGGCCGATCTGATCCGCGCCGTCGGCTACCTCGGCCTCTTTGCCATCATCTTCGCCGAATCGGGCCTGTTGATCGGCTTCTTCCTGCCGGGCGACAGCCTCCTCTTCACCGCCGGCTTCCTCGCCTCGCAGGGGTTCCTCGACCTGGGACTGTTGTGCGGCATCTGTTTCGTGGCCGCCGTGGCCGGCGACCAGGTCGGCTACGCCTTCGGCCGCCGGGTCGGCCGTCCGCTCTTCGACCGCCCCGACTCGCGCTTCTTCAAGCGCAAGCATCTGCTCGCAGCCGAGGCGTTCTACGAGAAGCACGGGCCCAAGACGATCGTCATCGCCCGCTTCCTGCCGATCGTGCGCACGTTCGCGCCGATCGTGGCCGGCGTGGCGACCATGCACTACCGCCGGTTCGTCGTCTACAACGTCGTCGGCGGCGGCCTCTGGGCGATCGGCGTGCCCGTCGCCGGCTACTGGCTCGGCAGCACGATCCCGCAGGCCGGCAAGTACATGGAGTACATCATCGTTGCCATCGTGGTCGTCTCCGTGCTGCCCAGCGCCCTCCACGTCTGGAAGGAGCACCGCGCCGAGATCACGGCGGCGCTGCGCGGCCGGCTCGGCCGCGGTCCGGCCGGCCCGGTGGGCGAGCCCTCCGCCGTCAATCGGGTCGAGCCCGCCGCCAGCCCGCTTGGCCGCGACGATTAGGGGCCGCCGAGCGCCCCGCGCGGCCGGCGTCCCACCCCAGTACCCTGGGGGGCGCGCCCGCCCCGGGCATGGGCGGCGAACCCGCCCCGGGCGTGGGCGGCGAACCCGCCCCGAGTCCCATCGCCCGTCGCGTCGACCAACGGCCGGGGCGAGGGGGGACCTCCCCCGCCCCGGCCGTGGTGCTGGGGCGGCGCGCGGTTGTCCATGGCTGCTGTGTCGATTCCTGGGCCCGGTCAGGCGCAGGAGAGCAGCGCGGGCGGCGGTGCGTGGCTGTCGATGGTAGCCATGCCGGTAGCTCGGCCCGCCGACCTCCGGGCGTGATGAGGAGCAGGCGATGGCGCAGGTCGTGACGAGCGACGGCGCGCTCCAGGGCACGGAGGAGGCCGGCGTCCGGGTCTTCGGCGGCGTGCCGTATGCCAGGCCGCCGGTGGGGCCGCTCCGCTTCCGCGCGCCGGAGCGCCCGGAGCCCTGGTCAGGCGTGCGCGACGCCACCCGCTTCGGTCCGGGCTCCTACCAGGCCGACCGTCCGCTGGCGCCCCTGCTCGGTATCGTCGTGCCCGAGCAGAGCGAGGATTGCCTTTACCTCAACATCTGAAGCCCGGCCACCGGCGGCGCCCGCCGGCCGGTGCTGGTCTGGATCCACGGCGGCGCCTGGGTCATCGGCGCCGGCTCCGAGGTCACCTACGACGGCGCCAGCCTCGCTCGGCGCGGTGACGTCGTCGTCGTCACGCTCAACTACCGGCTGGGCGTCTTCGGCTACCTGCGCGGTCGCGAGGTTTCCGGCGACGCGCTCGATACCACGGGCAACGAGGCGATGCTGGACCTGGTGGCGGCACTGACCTGGGTTCGCGACGAGATCACGGCGTTCGGCGGCGACCCGGACAACATCACCGTGCTGGGCGAATCGGCGGGTTCGGTCAACACGGCCTGCCTGCTCACCATGCCGCGGGCAAGGGGGCTCTTCCACCGGGCGGTGATGCGGAGCGGCTCGCTGAACCTGGTCCGCACGCCGGCCGACGCTTCGGGGGGCGCGCGGGGGATCCTCGCGGCGCTGGGCCTGGCGCCTGAGCAGGCGGGTAGGCTGTGGGAGCTGCCGGCCGAGGTGCTTCTGCAGGCGGCGAACCGCGTCATGCAGCGGTCGACGCTCGTCACGTTCGGGCCGGTTGCCGATGGTGAGATCATCCCGGAGCGGCCGTTCGACGCGATCGCCGCGGGCTCGGCCCGGGGCGTGGCCGTCCTCGCCGGCACCAACCGCGACGAGATGAAGCTGTACGGCCACTTCGATCCGACGCTCGCCACGCTCGGATCCGACGCTCGCCAGGCTCGACGACGCGGGCCTGATCGAGCGTGTCGCGGCGTTCGTCCCCGGCGCCGGGCCGGACGGCGTCCCGAACGCGCGGCGGGTCGTGGCAGCCTACCGCGCGGCCCGCTTCACCTGGGAGGCCACGGCGCCCGACCGGCCGCGCGGCGCCGTCCACGGCCTGGAGCTGCCCTTCGTCTTCGGCACGCTCGAGACCGCGGAGCTCGGTCGGTGGGCGGGGCGCACGCCGGCCGCCCACGCGCTCAGCGAGACGATGCCGGACGCCTGGCTGGCCTTCGCCCCCACGGCACCGCCCGCGCGCCGCGCGCCTGCCCGAATGGGAGCCGTACCGTCCGCCGCGCTGCGCCGCCACGCGGCTCGGGGAACGCTGCACCCTGGTTGAGGCCACGCCGGCTCGGAACGAGTGACCTAGGGGCGGGTCGCGCCCTGCCCGCGGCGGCTGGGCTTCCCGGCCGCTCGACCCCGACCCGGCTCGGTCGAGCGCCGTCGGCTTGCGCCGCCAATCGATCCGTATCCGCAGCGTGTCAGTCATGGTTGGGCTTCGACACGAAATCGCCCGATGCCGTGCAGTCACGGGATGAGCTGGAGCCTCGGCAGCGGTGATATGTGCAGGCTGTGTCCGGGCGACGACATCGGTGTGGCGGCCGGGGTTGTTAGAATGCTGCGCGGTGCCTGGGCGAACAGTTGCCTCGTTGGATACCCGTGCAGGAGGGAGAACGCAATGACCTGGCATCGCATCGCGCGAACCCTGGCAGTCGGCGCCGTGGCGGCGGCACTGGCCGCGCCACTGGCATCAGCGCTGGCCCAGCCTGTGCCGCCCATGACGCCCGCCTCACCGGTGCCCCAGACGGCCGAGTTTGCGCAGATGCGGGCGAAGTTCGAGGGGCTGACGCCCGCTGAGTACCGGGCGATGGGCTACGAGGTCGAGCCCGTCTGTGTGGTTGCGGCGGATGCCGGCCTGCCGGCCAACCTCGGCGCGATGGGCTACCACGCGGTCAATAAGCGGCTCTGGCAGCGCCAATTCAACAGCCGCCAGCTCGATCCGCAGAACCCGCCCATCCTGCTTATCGACGCCCGCGGCGCCGTCGTCGGCTTCGAGTGGGAGGCGAAGGCCACCGGCGAGCCGGCACCGAAGGTCTTCGGCCAGGAGGCGATCCTGCTGCCCGGCCACCCGGGCGAGCCCGAGGTGCAGGTGCCCCACCACATGCTCCACGCCTACTTCCGGTCAGGCGGCCAGGTGCTCTTCGACGTCTTCGACCCGCAACTGACCTGCGGCGCGATGGACCCGGCCGCCGCCCGCGCCGCCGGTATGCCGCCCGCGCCGCCGGCCGGAGCCGTCGCCCCTGCCCCGCCGGGTCAGCCCCCCGCCCAGACCCAGATGCCCACCGCCCGTC
>JBHOQZ010001023.1:0-16743 GCA_042408635.1 Chloroflexota bacterium | reverse complement strand
GGAGCACTCCCCAGAATTCAGACGGCCATCGCCGCCTCGTAGTCGGCCAGCGTCAGCACGCCGACCGGTCCCACGCTGATGATGCCGGCGTTGTTCACCAGGACATCGATCCGGCCGAAATGGTCCGTCACCGCCTCGATCAGCCGCGCCACGTCCTCCCGGTCCGAGACGTCGCAGCGCACGGCGAACGCCGCGACGCCGCGCGCCGTCAGGTAGTCCCGGGCGCGCTCGAGCTCGGCGCCGTCGCGGGCGGAGATGGCGACGCGGCACCCCGCCCGGCCGAACTCGTGGGCGAGGAGCAAACCGAGACCGCTCGAGCCGCCGGTGATGAGCGTGACCTGCCCCTCGAGGTCGCGGCGCGCCCGAGCCGTGAGCGCGCGGTCGGCAGCGAGCCAGAGGCCGAGGGCGGCCGCGGCCGTGGCGCCGCGCTTGAGCCAGGTATCCATCGTCGTCTCCCCCTCTTCAGAGCTGAGGCCGTTGTTCGGTCAGGCCGCGGGAGGCGTTCCAGCCGCGATACCCCCGTTCACCTGGCCGGTCAGGTTGGTCTCGATGACCCAGCGGTGATCGGCGATCGGCGTCTCGTCGAAGCGGCCAAGCAGCGTCACCCCGGCGTTGTTGAACCACACGTCGATGCGGCCGAAGGCGCCGAGCGCGCGCTGCGCCAGCGCCTCGACCTCGCGCCAGTCGGTCACGTTGGTCGGCGCCGCGATCTCGCGGCTGCCCGACCACTCGTACGCCTCGACCAGCGTCTCGCGCGGCTCATCCCGGCGCGCGGCGAGTGCGAGGTAGGCGCCGTGCCTCGCGAACTCGAGCGCGGTCGCCCGCCCGATGCCGCTCGAGGCACCAGTGGGCACCACCATCGTGCCTGCCCGTTTGTCCGTCATCGCATCGTTCACCTGCCCCCGTCTTGGAGGGCGGGGCGAGGGCATGCGCCCGAACCCCGCCGCCCACCGTGAAGCGCACGTTCTGTGCCCGCGGCGGAGCGGGGCACCGGACGGCGGGCACACCGCTTGCACATGGGGAGGCAGAGCAGCGGTGAAACGCGAGGGAGGTGGGCGATGAAGGCGGCGGCGTTGAAGGGTGCCCCAGTCGTGAGCATTAGTGATGGCACCAAGCTGGGGTACGTCGCGGACGTGCTGTTCGATACGCGCGGGCTGCGAATCGGGGCTCTCGAGATCAAAACGGAGGGCCACCGGGCAGTGCTGCCGTTCGACCAGATCAGTGTGCTCGGCGACGATGCGATCACGGTGCCCGACCGATCGAGCATCGAGGGATACGAGCAGCTCTTCGCCGGTCTGCCGAATCTCAACCGCATCCGTCGGCTCAAGGTCATCGACGACGCGGGCCAGTTTCTCGGTGAAGTGGCCGACCTCGCCATCGATGTCAGCTCGGGGCGCATCCTCGAGTTCACGGTCCACCGGGGCGGGATGCTCGGGCTGGGCGGCACCACGGTCGCGGTGCCCGTCGAGGCGGTACGCAGCATCGGCGACGTGATGGTCGTCGCCAGCGGGGTTGCTGAGCCCGCCACCGACGAGGTCGCGGATCGGCCAATCGTCCACGACCCCGACCTCGACCGGGCCCAGCGCCGACCCGAGCACGAGATCGGACGTTAGCCCCGGGCCACGCTGCAAGATGGGGTCGACCATTGCGTGCCGGGGGCGGCGCCACGGCATCGGCCTCTCCAGCCAACCGAACGGTGGCCGACACGGACCACACCCTGTGTCCCCCGGCGCGTGCCGGTGTCGTGTACCATCGCACTGACCGGCAGCGGGAAGTCGGCCGCGGCCCGCAGGGCAAGGATTGATGGCGACCGTCGAGCCCATTGAGCCCGCTCGGTCAGTCGGTGGCGGCCCACCGACGGTAAGAGGCAAGTCGATCTCACGCGAAACATCGACGGCTCGGCCGCAGCCGGCGGGGTGGGTGGTGACGCGAGCGGATGTCGTGGTGGTCGGCGGCGGCATCGTCGGCCTCTGCTGCGCCTACGCGCTGCGCCGCCGCGGCCTCAGCGTGGTCATGGTCGAGCGGGGCGAGCCAGGCGCCGGGGCATCGAGCGTCAACGCGGGCTGGATCGTACCGTCGTTCTCGGCGCCGGTACCGGCACCGGAGGTGCGCCGGACGGCGCTGCGCTGGCTGCTCAACCCAAACAGCCCGCTCAGGATCAACCCGCGGGCCGATCCTGGGCTCGCGCGGTGGCTCTGGCGTTTCTGGCGGGCCTGTCGGCCGACCGCTCACGCCCGCGGTCTGGCCGCGATCGCGCGCCTCAACTGCCACACCCTCGCCCTGTACGATGCGCTGGCCGCCGACGGCGTGCGGTTCGACCTGGAGCGCCGCGGGGTGCTGTTCGCCTTCCGCGACGAGGCCGCCGCCCGGGCCGAGCTCGACGAGCTCGAGCGGGTCGCGCGTCACGGCTTCGCCCGTCCGGTCTGGCTGGACGGGCGGGCGGTGCGCGCGGAGGAGCCGGCCATGGCGGACTCGGTCGTTGCGGGGGTGCTGGCGCCCGACGAGTGCCACGTCGAACCGGGCCAGATCGTCCGGGGACTGGTGGCGCGGCTGTGCGACCTCGGTGTCGAGATCAGGGCCGGCCAGGCAGTGACCGGGCTCCCCGGCCGCCGCACCGGACGATCCCCCGCCAGCCCCGGCGGCGCGCGGGCCGAGGGGGTGCGCACGGGGGCCGGCCAGGTGGCGGCCGGCGCAGTGGTGACCGCGGCCGGAGCCTGGAGCGGGCGGTTGGCGCGCCTGGCGGGCTTCTCGCTCCCGATGCTGGGCGGGCGCGGCTACAGCCTCACCTACCGGCCGGCGCCTCTGACGCTCCGGCGGCCGCTCTACCTGGCCGAGGCGCGCGTCGCCTGCACGCCGTTTGCGTCTGGACTGCGCCTGGCGGGGCTGATGGAGCTGTGTGCCCTCGACGATCCGTTCGAGGCGGGGCGGGGTCGGCTGGTGTCCGCGGCGGCGCCGGTCTATCTGCGCGCCTGGCCGGCCGGTTCGCCGTCCCCGCCGGTGGAGGCTGGCTTTCGCCCGATGACGCCGGACGGCCTGCCCGTCATCGGGCGCGTTCCCGGCTGGGACAACCTCTTCATCGCCACGGGCCACGCCATGCTCGGCCTCACCCTCGGTCCCGCGACGGGTGAGGCGATCGCCGACCTCGTCACCGGGCAGGCACCGCGGCACGATCTGCGGCCCTTTGCGCCCGAGCGCTTCCTGCGCCGACCGGGCCGGCTCGCCGCGATCCGACCACGCGCCACTGCCCCGGGCGCACGCTAACCCGGGGACCCGGCCGGCCGGCGGTTTGACGGTCCGAGGTGCCTGTGCTAATACTGCGGCACCCGCGCGGAGCTCGACGGGCGGTAGGGGTGGGACCGAGTCCCGCGGATGGGGCCGGGCGCGGGATGGTGCGCGGCACGGGTAGGCGCGGCCGCGCGAGCGGCCGGGCGGAGGGAGCAGGGATGCCACGAGAGAACGGATCGCGCAACGCGGGCGACAACGGCCGCCGCACCGGGGCGGCGGGACGCCAGACGGGCACCGGGGGTGTCGACCCGGCGCTCTTCCAGTCGCTGGAATGGCGCTGCATCGGCCCGCATCGCGGTGGCCGCGTCGTCGCGGTCGCGGGCGACCCGGTCGACCCGATGACCTTCTACTTCGGCGCCTGCGCGGGCGGGGTCTGGAAGACGACCGACGGCGGCACCTACTGGGAGTGCATCTCCGACGGCTACTTCAACACCGCCGCCGTCGGCGCGCTCGCGGTGAGCGCGTCCGATCCGAACGTGATCTACGTCGGCACCGGGGAGACCGCGATCCGCGGCAACGTCTCGCACGGCGACGGCGTGTACAAGTCGGTGGACGGCGGCCGCACCTGGCGCAACATGGGGCTGGCAGAGACCCGGCACATCGCCAAGGTGCGCATCCATCCCCAGAACCCCGACCTGGTCTACGTGGCGGCGCTCGGCGACGCCTGGGGGCCGAACCCCGAGCGCGGCGTCTACCGCTCGAAGGACGGCGGTGAGAGCTGGGAGCAGGTGCTCTTCCGCAGCGAGCGCGCCGGCGCGATCGACCTCTCCATGGACCCGACCAACCCGCGCATCCTCTACGCTGCGATGTGGGACGCGCAGCGGCGTCCCTACGCGCTGGAAAGCGGTGGCCCCGGCAGCAGCATCTACCGCTCGACCGACGGCGGCGACACCTGGGAGGAGCTGACCAACAACCCCGGCTTGCCGACGGGGGTGAAGGGCAAGATCGGGATCGCCGCCGCGCCGAAGCCGGGCCGCGTCTACGCCCTGGTCGAGGCGGAGGACGGCGCGCTGTTCTGCTCCGACGACGGTGGCCGGACCTGGGAGCGCCGCAGCGACAACGACGACCTGCGCCGCCGCGCTTGGTACTACATGCACCTCTACGCCGACCCGACCAACCCCGACGTGGTCTGGGTGCTCAACCTCAAGTGCTGGCGCTCGATCGACGGTGGGCGCACCTTCAGCCAGGTCCCGACCCCCCACGGCGACGACCACGACCTCTGGATCGACCCGAAGAACCCGCTGCGACTGATCGAGGGCAACGACGGCGGCGCCTGCGTGAGCTTCAACGGCGGCGCTTCCTGGTCCTCGATCTACAACCAGCCGACGGCGCAGTTCTACCACGTCATCGCCGACAACCAGACGCCGTACCGGGTCTACGGCTCGCAGCAGGACAACAGCGCGCTGACGCTGCCCAGCCTCTCGACCCGCGGCGCCATCACCGAGACGGAGTGGTACGTGCCGGGCGGCGGCGAGAGCGGCTACATCGCCATCCGCCCCGACAACCCGAACATCGTCTATGCGGGCGCCATCGGCAGCGGGCCCGGCCACGGCCGCCTCATCCGCTACGACCATGCCACAGGCCAGCAGCAGAACATCACCGTCTGGCCCGAGATCCATGGCATGGCGCACGGCGCCAAGGATCTGAAGTACCGCTTCCAGTGGACGTATCCGATCGAGCTGTCGCCGCACGACCCGAACGTGCTCTACGTGGCGGCCCAGAAGGTGCTGCGCTCGACCGACGAGGGGATGAGCTGGGAGGAGATCTCCCCCGACCTCACCCGCAACGACGAGTCGAAGCTCCAGCCCTCCGGCGGGCCGATCACGCGCGACAACACCGGGGCCGAGACCTACTGCACGATCTTCGCCTTCCTCGAGTCGCGCCACGAGCTCGGCGTCTTCTGGGCCGGCACCGACGACGGGCTGATCCACATCTCGCGCGACGCCGGCAAGACCTGGCAGAACGTCACGCCCAAGGACCTGCCCGAGTGGGCGCTCATCAGCGTGATCGAGCAGTCGCCCCACGACCCGGCGACGGTCTACGTGGCCGCCACGCGCTACAAGCTCCAGGACCGCACGCCCTACCTCTACAGGACGAACGACTACGGCCAGAGCTGGACGCGCATCACCAACGGCCTGCCGGCCGACGACTTCACGCGCACGATCCGCGAGGACCCGGGCCGGCGCGGCCTGCTCTACGCCGGCACCGAGACCGGCGTCTACGTCTCGTTCGACGACGGCGCCAACTGGCAGAGCTTCCAGCTCAACCTGCCGGTCTGCCCGATCCACGACCTCTACGTGAAGGACGGCGACCTGCTCGCCGCGACCCACGGCCGCTCGTTCTGGATCCTCGACGACCTCTCGCCGCTCCACCAGCTCCGCCACGAGGTGGCGAACGCCGAGGCGTATCTCGCGCAGCCGCGGCCGACGATCCGCTGGAAGGTCTACCGGGGCTACGGCAGCAAGGAGGGGCCGGGCAAGCTCTTCCGCATGGCGGGGCCGGTGGTCGTCACCTTCTACGCGACCAAGAAGCCGACCGGCGAGCGCGTCGAGCGCTACCTCGACGCCGGCCAGAACCCGCCGGACGGGGTGGTCGTCACCTACTGGCTGAAGGAGCGGCCCGAGGGCGAGGTGACGCTGACGTTCCGCGACGGAAACGGCCGCGTCGTGCGCTGCTTCTCGAGCCGCGAGGCGACGCCGGTCGTGCCGACGACCGAGCCGGCCGAGCCCGCCGAGGGCTACGAGGGCGGCGAGTCGATGCCGGCCGAGGCCGCGAGCGAGCTGGCCAGGGACGTGCGCCTCACCGTCGAGCCGGGCGCCAACCGCTTCGTCTGGAACATGCGCTACGGCGACGCGGTGGCGGTCGAGGGCGACGACACGCTCAAGGACCTCCTGCCCGGCCCGGTCGTGGCGCCCGGCACCTACACCGCCGAGCTGCGCGTGGGCGGCCAGGTCTACACGCAGACGTTCGAGATTCGCAAGGATCCGCGCGTGCCGGCAAGCCAGGCCGATCTGGAGGCGCAGACGGAGCTCCTGCTGCGGATCCGCGACAAGCTCTCCGAGACGCACACCGCGATCAACGCGCTCCGCAAGCTGCGCGAGAGCGTGGCGGCGTTCGAGGGGCGCGGCGGCGAGGTCGGCCCGGCGGCGCGCGCGCTCAAGGAGCGGCTGACTGGAATCGAGGAGGCGCTGATCCAGGTCAAGGCGCAGAGCGCCCTCCAGTTCCCGCCGCGCCTCAACGCCAAGCTGGCGACGCTCTCCC
Source organism: Chloroflexota bacterium (assembly GCA_042408635.1). Lineage (GTDB taxonomy): Bacteria > Chloroflexota > UBA6077 > FW602-bin22 > JBHOQZ01 > JBHOQZ01. The sequence continues at coordinate 10,197 of JBHOQZ010001023.1, read as the reverse complement.
ACTTCGTCTCGAGCGCGGACACCCGGCCGACGGCCAACAGCTACGCGCTGTTCGACGACCTCTCGGCGCGGATCGACCAGCAACTGGCCGACCTGCGCTCGCTGCTCGACGTCGACCTCGCGCGCTTCAACGACCTGGTTCGCACGAGCGGCGTCCCGGTCGTCGCCGCCCCGAGCCTGCGCGCGGGCGCGGGTGAAGCCGTCCCGGCCGACAATTAGCCACCAGTCCGCGAGCCACGGGCCGCTCCCTCGCCCGCCGACGGGGGAGCGGCCCATCACGTTCGCCGCCCACGTCGGTGCGCCAGCGAACGCGCCGCGTGGCGGCGGCAAACGGACCGCCACCGGCGCCGCGGCCGGCATCGGCGCCATCGGTCCGCGTGGCGGGGCCCGGAGCCGGCCTCGCGGGGACGCGGCGTCGCTGCTCCCTAGCGACTCAGCCGAGCGGCCAGACGCGGGAGATCGCCTTCGGGAAGAGCGCCTCCAGCAGCGTGCGGGCCGGACCCTCGCTCACCAGGCAATCGGCGTGGGCGTGCTCCAGCTCAGCCAGCGAACGATGGCCGAACAGCAGGTGCAGGACGGTGAGGTCGGGCAAACGCGCGCGCACGGGCCCGGTCGCGCCCGACGCCAGCGGCTCGCTGCCGGTCAGCCGGCCCCGCTGGAAGGTGAGCCGGACGGCGGCGCGGTAGAAGTCGAGATCAAGGACGCCGGTGTAGCCGGCGGCGGGGGAGGCGGCTAGCCGGTCGTCGAGGACCGGCGCCAGGCGGCGCACGAAGGCCGGCAGGTCGGCGACTCGGATGTACCAGGCGTAGGGGCGGGCGGCGACGGGGAAGGCGTCGGGCGCGGCGTGGTAGGCGGGATGGTCCTCGCCCAGCGCGCAGTAGTAGCGGTCGAACTGCCCCCCGTCACGACGCGCGTACTCCTCCCCCACGCGGGCGAGGTAGCGCAGCACCGTCGGCGTGGCCTCCAGGTAGGCGGCACCCGGCTCGAGCTCGAACAGGCGCACGCCGAGCGACGGACCCCAGAGCCGCGCGATGTGGACGACGGCGCCGACCGGCGCGGCAGCCCGACCATCAAGAACACGCCGCTCGACCACGGCGATCCGGCTGTGCTCGGCGCTCGGCTCGCGCCGACCCTGGAGCTCGTGACGCCAGATCGCGGCGTCGCGTTCGCACCAGACGAGCGAGCGCGACCGGGCGGCGTCGTAGACGCGGTCGACGAATGACAGGTCGGCCTCGGTGGCCGGCCGAACCTGGTAGGGATCGGCCTCGTCCGGGCCGAGCTGAGGGATGTGCGCCACGAAGCCCCGACGCCCGCCGGCCAGCGCGAGCGTCATCTCGTAGCCGAACTGGCGGTAGAACCAGGGGATCCCGGTGATCCCCTGGACCGGCAGGTCGCGCTCGGCGCACCAGCGGTGGACCACCTCGAACTGGCGCCGGATCAGGCCGCGCCGGCGATAGTCGGGGTGGGTGCCGACCAGCTCGATCCGGCCGACGCCGAAGCGGACGCCGCCAATCGACCAGGTCTGCGGGATCAGGTTGAGCGAGGAGACGATGGCGCCGCGCGCCACCTCCTCGACCACGAGGAAGTCCTCGATCCGAACCGTCGGGTGCGGCCGCTCGAAGAAGTCGCGCGTCCAGGTCTCGATGCCGCGATCGGGCGCAGCGGCGCCGGGCTCCCGGTGGACATCGGCGTTGAACGCGATGAGCGCCTCCGCGTCGCGCACCGTCGCGCGGCGCAGGGTCAACCCGTCGCCGAGATCTAGCGGGAGCACAGCTACCTCCCCGGCCGCGTCGGACGGCCCCGCGCCCCTGAGATGCGCCGCGTGGGGCGAGCTGCCCGAAGCTGCTATCGCCCGGCGCGTTGCGCAGCATCCGCACGCCATTGGGTGCAGGTGCCGCCTGACCGATCGGTGGTTGAGCCGCTGTGGGCGGGTCGGCGCGCCGATGATCGGCCGCGCAGCGCAACGGTGCGCGAGCGAATCGCCCGGGCACCTACCGGCCGCGCGCCGCGACCTTCTCCTTGCCCTTGCCGGTGGCGCGTGAGCCGTCGCCGGCAGCCGCCTCCCCCTTGGTCGGAGCGGGCTCCAGCGCGTTGGCAAGTATGTCGTCGGCCGAATCGGCCGGGATGAACGTGAGCGCCTCGCGCGCCTCGGCCGGCACATCCTCGGTGTCGCCCATGTTGCGGCGCGGCAGGATCACGGTCTTGATGCCGGCGCGGTGGGCGGCCAGGACCTTCTCCTTGATGCCGCCGACCGGCAGCACCTTACCCCGCAGCGTGATCTCGCCCGTCATCGCCACGTCGCTGCGGACGGGGCGGCCCGAGGCGAGCGAGGCGAGTGCGGCCAGTATCGTCACGCCGGCCGAGGGGCCGTCCTTGGGCACCGCGCCCGCCGGGACGTGGACGTGCACCGCCTTGCCCTTGAAGACGCTGGGGTCGATCCCGTAGCGTTCGGCGTTCGAGCGGAGGTAGGTGAGCGCGGCCTGCGCCGACTCGCGCATGACGTCGCCCAGCATGCCGGTCAGGATGAGCTGCTCGTCGTCACTGGGCATCATGGCGGCCTCGACAAAGAGCACGTCGCCCCCGGCCGGCGTCCAGGCAAGGCCCGTGGCCACGCCGGGCCGGTCGGTGCGCTCAGCCACCTCGTCGTAGAAGCGGGGGCGGCCGAGGTAGTCGTGGACGTCGGCCTGCGCCACGCGGATCGGTGTCTTAGCGCCCTCGGCGATCCGGCGGGCCACCTTGCGCACAATCGTGGCGATCTCGCGCTGCAGGCCACGCACCCCTGCCTCGCGCGTGTAGGCGCGGATGATGTGCCGCAGCGCGTCGTCCGTGATCTCCAGCTCGTCCGGCCGCAGGGCATGCGCCTTGAGCTGCTGCGGGATGAGGTAGCGTCGGGCGATCTCGAACTTGTCGCCCTCGGCGTAGCCGGGCACCTCGATGATCTCGAGGCGGTCGCGCAGTGGGCCCGGGATCGTGTCGAGGGTGTTGGCGGTGCAGATGAACAGCACGCGCGAGAGGTCGAACGGCACGCCGAGGTAGTTGTCGACGAAGGCGTGGTTCTGCGCCGGGTCGAGCACTTCGAGCAGCGCCGCCGCCGGGTCGCCCTGCAGCCCCACGCTCAGCTTGTCGACCTCGTCGAGCATCATCACTGGGTCGGCCGAGCCGGCGCGCTGGATGCCCTGGATGATGCGCCCGGGCAGCGCCCCGATGTAGGTGCGGCGGTGGCCGCGGATCTCCGCCTCGTCGCGCACCCCGCCCAGCGACATGCGCACGAAGGCGCGCCCCATCGCCCGCGCGATCGATTGGCCGAGGCTCGTCTTGCCCACGCCCGGCGGCCCAACGAAGCAGAGGATCGGCTCGCGCCCCTCGCGCGTCACCCGGTCGCGGCCGGGCTGCGTCACCGGCTCAGCCGGCGTGCCGGACGGCGGGTGCGGCACCTCGGACCGGGCCGCTACTTCGGTCGTGCCGGCAGGCGCGGCGGTGCCCGCCTGGGCGCGCTGCTGCTGGAGCTGGCGCACCGCCAGGTATTCGAGGATCCGCTCCTTCACCTTGTCGAGGTCAAAATGGTCCTCGTCCAGCACCTCACGCGCGCGCTTGACGTCGATGGTGCCGCCAGTGACGCGCGTCCAGGGCAGGCTGGCAAGCCAGTCGAGGTAGGTGCGGATGATGCCGTGCTCGGGCGAGGCCTGGGGCACGATCGAGAGGCGCCGCAGCTCCCGGTCGGCCTCGCGGCGCGCCTCCTCGGGCAGATTCGCCTCGTCGAGCTTGCGCCGCAGTTCGTCGAGGTCGTCGTTGCCGCCCTCGCCCAGCTCGCTCTGGATCGAGCGGAGCTGCTCGCGCAGCAGATACTCCCGCTGCTGCTTGGTCATGCGCTCCTGCGTCTGGTTGGCGATCTGGCGGCCCAGCTCGCGCACGGCCAGCTCGTGCTGGAGCAGGTCGACCAGCCGCTGGAGCTTGGCGTCGACCGGATCGAGCCGCAGCAGCTCCTGCCGTGTCTCAGGCGGCAGCGGGATCGCGGCCGCCACCAGGTAGGCGACGTGGCGCGGGTCGGTCAGACCCTCCGCCGCCTGGACCAGCTCGTTGGGCATGTCCTCGACCAGCGCGACGACGCGTCGGAACAGGTCGAGAACGGCCCGCCGCAACGCCTGCGTCTCCACACCCTCCGAGATGACGTCGGGGTGCGGCTCGACGCGCGCGCGTAGGTACGGCTCCGTCTGGACGAATTCGCCCAGCCGGATCCGCTCGATGCCCTGCACCAGCACGCGCAGGGCCCCGTCCGCCCCCCGCGCGAGCTGGTGGATCACAGCGGCGGTGCCGATGTCGTGGAGGTCGGCCGGCCCCGCGGTCTCCACGTCGGGGCTGCGCTGGGTGACGAGTGCGAGCATGCGGTCGCCGCGCATCACGTCGTCCACCAGGCGGATCGAGCGCTCTTGCCCGACCGCCAACGGAACGAGCGCGAGCGGGAAGACCACGCTCTCGCGCAGCGGCAGCACAGGCAGCGTGGCCGGGATGGCGGGTGTGCGGCTGGCCGGTGGCTGCTGACCGTTCGGTTCGTGCTCCATCAGCCCCCTCCCCGGTCGCGCTTGGGTAGCGTGATGCGCAGCAGGCCGCGGTCGTACTCGGCGTTGACGCGCTCCGGGTCAATCTCGACCGGCAGCACCACCTCGGCGCGAAACGGTCCCTGCCGGATGGCGGCGGCGTGGTAGCGCGCCTGGCCTCCGGGGCAGAGGCGGCGCTCCCCCTCGATCACGACCGCGTCGTCGAAGAGCTGAACCTCGATCGCCTCATGATCGACCCCGGCCAATTCCATCACGACGACCATGGCCTCGGCGGTTTCGTAGATGTCGTGCGGCGGTGACCAGTGGGGCTGGGCGAGCGCCACCCCGCCCCGCGCGCCGCGGCTGGCGACGACCTGCGGATCGGCCGTCGAGAAGTCGAAGGGCGAGCCATAGGCGTTGAGGGGGCGCGGCTGCCCGGCCCCGATCAAGGTATAGCGAAAGCTCAAGCGCCGGTAGCGCATCGTCGGGCCTCCGTGCGTGCGGGTAGGGCAGGCCGCTAGGAAGCGCGGCGCGCCACCCGGTAGGCATGGTGTACGTCGACGTCCAGGGCAGGCTGTCCCTGCTTCTCCCGTTCAAGCTTACCACCAACGCCGCGGGTGGGCAGCCTCGGGGCGGCCTACGCCTGCGCCACAGGAACGCCGCGGCCGCCAGCCAGCGCGGCTGGGCGAGGGGGTAGAGCCTGTTGATGGAGACGAGGCTGATCACGATGGCGCCGGTGAGCCTTGCCAGCGCCAGGAGCGGCGCCGCGCGGGCAGCGCCAGCCAGGCGAGCGGGATCCGCTCGGCGTAGGGAGCCGTCGCGCCGACGGCCCTGACGGCGTCGAGCGCGCTCCAGACGCCGATGGCGCCGCCGAGCAGCCCCAGCGCCCTGGCGAGTGGAACCGCTCCGCCGAGCCGCCGTCCGAGCAGGGGCAGCGCCCCCACCGCAAACAGGACCAGCGCCGGCGCCGAGCCGGCCAGCCAGACTGCAACGAGGCAGAGCCCGAGCCAGGCGACGCCGAACAGGATGAGGCCGGGGCTCGGCAGTCGGTTGCTCCCCACCGGGTGGCTACCCCGCGGCCGGCCGCCCACGCTGCTGGTAGCAGCGCCACCCCGACGGAGGGCAGCAAGAAGCCCCGGGCGAATCGCTCGGGGCTAGCGGAGCGGGCGAAGGGATTCGAACCCTCGACATCAACTTTGGGAAAGTTGCATGGTGCCACTCCATCACGCCCGCACCTGCATCCGTATTTTTACACCAGATCGGGCCGCCGCGTCAAGAGCCCGGGCGGACGCGGCATCGATCACGTGGGGGATCGGCGCGGCCCCGGCGGCGGCGCAGGGGAGCGCGGCGACTTAGAACAGCGTGCGCTTGGCGCCGGGGCCGCGCTGGTAGGTGGCGGCGAACTGGTCGAAGACGTCGCGGTCGATCAGCCACTTGTTGCCGAACTTGCGCGCCGGAAGCTGCCCACCCCGGATCAGCCGCTTGATCGTCTCCTGGTGCACGCGCAGCCGGTCCGCCGCTTCCTTCGCATCGAGATACTGGTCGAGCACGTCGTCACCCCTGTCGTACTACCACAATCACTATACCCCGCCGCTGGGCGGCTGACAACGCGGTCGGCCGCCGACTCGGCAGGTGGGGGAGAACCGGCGCTTTCTTGACGCGCAGGCGATTTTGGGGGGTTGTCAGGCACCGCCGGATCGGGTATAGTCGCGGCGCATGGCGCGGCAGGGCGTCGTGACATAACGGACGGGGCGCCTGGTGGCGCCGGCAATCAACGTCGCGCGGCAGCGTTGTGCGGGTTGCTGCGACACGCGGCAGGGTGTGTTGCACGTCGACGCAAGCAACGCGGCCGACTCTGCGCATTCACGACCTGGCAGGGCCATCAACCTCGCTGCCCGAGGCTGTTGGTGTGTTCGTGGTGCGCGCGTGGAGGGTGCGTGTTCGTGCTACGTCGTTTGGTCCTCTTCGTCGCATTGCTCGCTGTCATCGGGATACCGGCCGCGCCGTCACCGGTCTGGGCGGTCGAGCGCAGCCAGACCCAGCCGCAGACCGGTCTGATCGAGCAGGCCGCTCGGCTGCTCGTCTCCCGCTTCTTCGAGCCAGTCGATTCGGCGGCCCTCTTCAACGGTGCCATCGAGGGTGCCAACGCCGAGCTCAAGCGCCAGGGCGTCAACGTCACCCTCCGGCGCGTCCAGTTCACCAAGGACTACCAGACCGACTGGGAGCTGTTCCTCGGCGCCTACACCGGCGCTGCCACCGCCTACGGCTCGCTGATCGATCAGCAGGAGCTGGCCCACGGCACGATCTCCGGCATGGCCGACGGGCTCAACGACTGCCACACCTACTTCCTGCCGGCCGCCGCCGCTCAGCAGATGCAGAGCGGGTTGCGCGGTGCGCGCGCCTCCCAGGGGTTCGGCTTCGTCCTGCGCCCCGGCGCCGACGGCTACCCCCTCATCGACGACGTATACAAGGACTCGCCCGCCGACAAGGCCGGTATCGCGCGCGGTGATCGGCTCATCAGCATCGACGACGTCGACGTGCGCTCGCTGAAGCAGGAGCAGCTCACCGCCCGCCTCCGCAACGCCTCGAGCGGCAGCCTGCGCCTCGCCTTCACCCGCGCCTCGGCGCCCGCTCCGCTCGCGGTCCAGCTCCAGCCCGGCTCCTACCAGATCCCAGTCTACGAAACCTCGGTGCTCCCGGGCGGAGTCGGCTATCTGCGCATCAACGTGTTTGCCGAGACGCTCGACGGTGCGGCCGTGCAGAAGATCGCGAGCGACCTGGCCGCGGGCGGCGCCAGCACCCTCCTCATAGACCTGCGCAACAACCCCGGTGGCGCCGGGACGGGCGCCATCGCCCTGCTGAGCGCCTACGTTGGCGGCGGTCAGCTCCTCTTTGCCCACGCCAACCGCGACGGCACGATGCTGCCCATGTACTCGAACAACGGTCCAACCTGGACGACGAAGCCGCGCACGGCGATCCTGGTCAACGGCCGCACCGCCTCGGCCGGGGAGATCGTGGCCGCGGTGGCGCAGGATCTCGGGGTGGCGCGCGTCTTCGGCGAGAAGTCGAAGGGGTGCCTGGCGAGCGTGGAGATGACCCCGCTCAGCGACGGCTCGGCGCTAGGTATTACCGGCGCGCGCGTCGTCACCGCCAAAAACCGCAGCCTCAACCGGGTCGGCGTCACGCCCGACGTCGTGGTCGACTATCCGGTCGCGGACCTGATGCGCGGCGTCGATCCGCAGCTCGAGAAGGCGGCCGAGTGGCTGCGTAGCGGACGCTAATTCCCGCCCTGCCCGGCGCCAGGCCCCTTCCCCATCGATGGAGAAGGGGCTTGGCGTTTGCGCCGCCCCAGGCGTCGAGCACGCGCAGAGCGTCGGGCACCATCCCCAGCGACGGGCAGGGGCCCTGCGTTTGCGCCCGACCCGCGGCTCCGCACGGGGATACGGTCGGCGGGCTGAAGCGCGCCAGGTACCCCACCCGCAAGCGGGTACCCCGCGGGTGGCGAGGCGGACGCGCCGGGATCGTCCCTTCGCGCGGGCTTCAGCCCGCCGATCGCATCCCCGCGCTAATTTTGCAACCTCCATCACCCGTGGGCGGCAAGGGACTGCCGGAACACGTTCGCAACCTCCATCAGCCGGCCGACGGGACTGCCCCCACTGTTTCCGCCACCTCCATCGCCCGCGGGCGGCTGGGCGGACGCGGCGGACGCGCGGCCCGCAATGGGGGTACCCGGCGCGCTTGAGCCCGTCGAACCCATTGCCCGCGCTCATTCCGCAACCTCCATCAGCCCCGCGCGGTCCAGTGCCGCTCCCGCCGCAGCACGCCGCCTCCTGGGAGCCGGCTACTTCACGACGGCGCTGACGATGTTCGACTGCGGGCTGGTGACGCCGCGGTCGTAGGTGGCCACGATGTAGTAGTAATAGGTGCCGGGCTGGAGCACCTGGACGTCGAGGACCGTCGAGGCGTCGCCCGGCGCCGTCGCCACCTCCCCGAACGGGCCGGCCTGCGAGGTGGCCCGGTAGAGCGTGTACTGCTTGGCGTTCGGCTGCGGCGTGAAGGTGACCACGACCATGCGCGTATCGCGGCTGCCCGTCACCGCCTGCTGCTCCGCCTTCTGCACGAACACCGGCGGGTTGAACACGATCGGCGGGTTGGTGGGACTGACGGCGCGCGTCGCGGTCACAGCCGCGGTGCCGCTGATCGGGCGGACGGCGGATGGCGTGCCCGCGCTCAGTACCGGTACCGTGCCCGAGACCGCGCCTGTCGCCGCGACCGTGCCCGAGGGCGTCGGACCGCCTGCCTGGGTGGCCGCATCGGCCCGAACGAGCGGCACGGACGCGGAGACGGTGCCGCAGGCGGCGCTGGCGGCGATCGTGAGCGCGGCGGCGTCGGCCGGGATCGCCGCCGCGTCGAGCCTGATGGTGAAGCCGCTGCGGCCGAAGCGCGGATTGCCCAGCGCCTCGGTGGCGTCGGGCCGGGTCAGGCCGTAGGTGGCCGTGGCCGCGGGCTCGCCCAGCGGCTCGGGGCCGAACCAGAGCCCGACCCGGCTGACGCCGGCTCCCGTGGTCGCGCCCGGATCGGCGGCCCAGCCGGTGATCGTGATGAGGCCGGTCGAGCCGACCGCGATCTCCCGCTGATCAACCACGATGCGCGCCTGGCACCGCGGCGTGCCGGCGGCCGCCGGCGTGCCCCGGGCGGCCGGCGAGGCCACGGCGGCAGGGGTCGCCGGCACGACCGTCACCTCCTGGCCCACCCAGCTCACGCCGCAGGCGGTGGCGACCGCGATATAGAGGGTGGCGGTGCCGGAGTAGGCGGCGGTGTCCCAGATGTAGCGGAAGCCGGCGCCAGCCAGGTTCGGCGACACCGCCTCGAGGTCGGGGCGGCTGACGCCCAGCTCGGCGTCGCCCAGGAGCATCCCCTCGCCCGGCGGACCGCCCAGCCAGACCTGGACGGCCGAGACGCCGCTGCCCTCGATGGCGGCGGGATCGGCCGCCCAGCCGGAGACCTCGACCTTGCCCCGCACCAGCCCGGCGGCCGGCGACTCGAGCGTGATCGTGGTCTCGCAGGTCTGCGCGGCGCGGACCGGCGCGCCCCTGCCCACCTCGGGCGTGACCGCCCGGGCCAGGCCGACCGGCCAGAAGTCGACAACCAGCGCCAGCGCGATCAGCAGCGTCACCGCCGACCCGCCTACGCCGGCTCGCAGCGTGCTCGTTCTTTGCATGCCCCCGTTGACTAACCTCATGTGCCGAGATTGAAAGCCCGCGGCAGGCTAACACCCCGCTGCTGCCTCGTCAACCGGCGTGCTGGCCGCGCCGGTCCGCGCGGCCCCGGCGCGACGTGCAGCACAGGGGAGCAGGCGACGCGGCGGGCGGCGTTGGGGCCGCGTTGACGCCCCCGGCCGCCGGCCCGTAGAATCGGGGGAAGCCACCGGAGGGGACGGATGGGAGCGATGACCGGAGCGCGCCGCGAACCGACCGAGCTGGCGGCCGAGCTGCGACGGGTCGCGCCCAGGGCCCAGATCCTGAGCCATCCCGGTCAGCGCCAGTGCTACGCCTACGACTCCTCGTTCGAGACGCAGTTGCGCCCCCGGCCGCCCGACGCGGTCGTGCTGCCCAGCTCGCCCGAAGACGTCGCGGCCGTGGTCGGCTGGGCCAACCGCCACG
>JBHOQZ010001002.1:0-4596 GCA_042408635.1 Chloroflexota bacterium | reverse complement strand
CGACGCCGGGCCGCCCCGGCGCCCCACGCGCCGGGGCCACGGACTCGCCGGCCGACGAGGCGCGCGACGACCGAATCGAGACGAATCTCCTTTGGCTGCTCTCGCACGTCGAGCGCGACCGCGACCGCGCCGAGCAGGGTGGGCAGGCCGAGCCGCGCGTGCTCCAGGTGCTGGCCTCGTTCACCAACGCGATGTACAGCTTCGGACAGCACCTCGCGCCCGGCTCGGCCCGTGGCCTCCAGCCGCCCAGCCTGGCGAACGAGATTGCGGCGCTACGCCCGCGCCTGCCGCTCGTGGACGAACTGGAGCTGAAGAACGGGGAGATCGACGCCCCGGCGCTGGCGAAGCGCTACCGCTCGCTGCCGAAAACCGAGGGCTACGCGGCCGAGTTCTACCGCGAGGTTGTGTTGGCGCTCCTCGCGCTCACCCAGGTCGCCGCGTCAGCCGTGCTCTCGGAGATCGGCCAACCCTCGGTGCGCCAGCGCTGCGCCACCGCGATCGAGACTTGGCTGCACAGTCAGGAAGCCGCTTTACCGTCACAGCAGGGGCCCAGCCAGCCTGAGGCGGGCGGATAGAGGTCGCCGCGCTCCGGGGCGCGGGCGCGGCACGGGAACGGTGATCGCCCGCCGGCGGCGGGCAGGAGGAGTCTGAGGTGGCTCGGGGCAAGATCCTGGTAGTAGACGACAGCCCGACCGATTTGGCGGTGATGAGCGCACCACTGCGCCAGGACGGCTACGTCGTGCAGACGGCAACCGGCAGCACCGAAGCGCTGGCACAGCTCGAGCGCGAGGTGCCCGACCTGATGCTGCTCGACGTCGTGATGCAGGGTGTCAACGGCTTCCAGCTCTGCCGCAACCTGCGCCGTGATCCGCGCTTTCAGCGCCTGCCCATCGTCCTCGTCAGCTCGAAGGACCAGGACGTCGACCGCCAGTGGGGGCTGAAGCAGGGGGCAACCGACTATCTGACGAAGCCGTTTGCCGCCGAGCAGTTGCTCGCGACTGTCCGCCGCTACGTGTAGCGGCGGCGCGGCCGCTCGGCTTCCGGCGATTGGGGGCAAACGCCCGTCTCGCCAATGGACGAGGGATTGAGGGGATGACAGTCGTCGAGACTGGTTGGCCCACGCACGAGGCGGAGGAGAACGCGCTGGGCGTGGAGGCAGCGCGGGAGCGCAGCCTTCTCTGCAGGGTCGCCGACGCGGCCTTCGCGGTGCCGATCGCCTTTCTGCGCGGCGTCGAGCCGCCGCTGCCGGTGACGCCGCTGCCCGGCGCGCCACCGTGGGTGCTGGGCGTGACAAACGTGCGCGGCACGGTGGTGGGGGTGGTCGACCTGGCGCGGTTTCTCGGGCTGGGCGAGGCGCCGGCCGGCCGCGGCCGGCTGATGATCTGCGGCGCCGGCAGCCGGCTCGTCGCACTCGCGGTCGGGGCCACCCCGCGCGTGCTCGACTACCCCCCGGCGGCGGTCAAACCGGCGGCCGGATTGAGCGGCCGCTTAGCCCGCTTCGTGGGCGGCCTGGTGCCCGACGACTCGCCGGAAGAGGACACGGTGATCCCGGTGCTCGACGTGGCCCGGTTGCTGGCCGACGCCGAGTTGGTTGGCGGATAGGAGGGGTTGGATGGCGCCACTGACGACCGGAGCGCAGGCAGCGCCAGGCAGCGCGATTTCGTCCAGCAGTCTGGGCAGGCTGCCACTGCAGGTGCAACTCGGGATCGCGATGATCGCTCTGGCGGTGATCCCGCTAATCATCGTCACGGTCCTGGCGGTCTCGATTGCCTCGAACGCGCTTCGCGGCCAATCCGAGCAGAATACGCGCAGCAACGTCCAGGCGCTGAGCAGCCTGCTCGAGAACGCGACGGCTACCGTCGCCCAAAACGTGGCGATCGTGGCCAACTCCGCCGATGCCGGCGTCTTCCAGGCCCCGGCCAATGCCCGGCAGCCGTTCCTGACCAGCCTCAACTCGATCTGGGGCTTCACCGATCTCTCAGTCTTCGACAGCGCCGGCAACTGGGTCGCCGGCACGCGCGGCTCGGCGCCCGCCCGACCCGCCGGCGAGACCGATTGGTTCCAAAACGCCCTGAAGCTGCCAGCGGGGCAGGTCTACTTCGGCGCTATCGAGGTTGCCAGCACCGGCGGCCAGGCGCAGTTCAACGTCGCCGCGCCCGTCTACAACGCCCAGCGCCAGGTGATCGGGGTCGTCCGCGCTGACTGGAACCCTACGCCGCTGCTGCGCTCCCTGCGCGCCGCTTACCCGAACGAACGGATCGACCTGCTGACCGGCAGCGGCGACCGCTTCATGAGCACGGTCGCAGGGCTCGGCGTGATCGCCGAGGCGGAGCGTCTTCCAGTCCGTCTCACCCAGGCGCAGGGTGAGGGGCTGGTCGTCTACAACAACGGGGGGCGCGACGTGCTGGCCGGCTTCGGCCGCGTGAATGCGCCGGTGAACGTGCAGGGGCTAAACTGGATCGTCGTCGTCGAGAGCGACATGGCAACGCTCCTCCAGCCGGTGACGCAGCTCACCGTCCTGGTCGGTCTGATCGTGTTCGTCGCCCTCATCTCGATCGTGCTGGTCGCACTGGGCATGAGCCGCCATCTCACCCGGCCAGTGTTCGAGCTTGCCCAGCTCTCCGAGCGCGTCCGAGCCGAGCGCGACGCGCTCCAGAGCCAGATCAGCAAGCTGCTGGACGAGGTGTCGACCGTGGCCGAGGGCGACCTGACGGTGCAGGCGGAGGTGACAGCCGACACCCTCGGCTCGGTCGCCGACGCCTTCAACTATATGGTCGAGGAACTGCGGGGCATTATCCAGAACGTCAACCGCACCACGCTCCAGGTCGCAACCTCCACCCGCCAGATCCTCGAGAACTCGGGCGAGCTGGCGAAGCAGACGCAGTACCAGGCCAACCGCATCCTCCAGGTGACCGCGTCGGTCGACGAGGTGGCGACAGTGGCCCAGAGCGTGGCCCGCAACGCCGCCGTGGGCGCCGAGATCGCTAGCACCGCCCGCGCCAACGCCGGCGAGGGTGCCGAAGCCGTGCGCCAGACGGTCGAGGGCATGCAGCGGATCCGCGCCGAGGTGCAGGAGACCTCGAAGAAGATCAAGCGCCTGGGCGAGAGCTCGCAGGAGATCGGCCAGATTGTGCAGCTCATCGAGGACATCTCCGATCAGACGAACCTGCTCGCGCTCAATGCGGCGATCCAGGCCGCGATGGCCGGCGAGCACGGGCGCGGCTTCGCTGTGGTGGCCGATGAGGTTCGCCGCCTGGCCGAGCGGGCCGGCCAGGCGACCAAGCAGATCAATGCCCTGGTGAACAGCATCCAGGGCGACACCAATGAAGCGGTGCTTGCGATGGAATCGAGCACACGCGAGGTGGTCGAGGGCTCGCGGCTGGCCGACACCGCCGGCCAGCGCCTCGAACGGATCAACGAGGTGGTGCAGCAGCTCTCCGAGCTGATCGCCGAGATCGCCAACGCCGCCGAGCGTCAGGCGCTCGCCTCCGCCGAGGTCAAGAGCGCCATGGCCGAGATCACCGAGACGACCCGGCTCGCCACCAGCAGCACGCGCGAGGCGGCCGAATCGGTCGAGTACCTGGCCCGCCTCGCCGAGCAGTTGCGCGCCTCGGTGGCCGCCTTCCGCCTCGAGGCGACGGCGGAGGCCCCGGCGACCGAGAGCAGTGGCCCGCCGGCGCAGCCGCAACCGCAGCCTCAGCCGCGCTCGACCGTGGCGAGCGCGGCCTAGAGCACCGGCGCGGCCTCCGGAGTCGATCGCTCGGGAGAGCGCGCCGACGTGGACCGGGGGCGGGACACCGCCACGCCGACCCATCATCGGTCCGTCGGGATCGGCGGGCTGCCGGGCAGAGTACGCGGGTGCAGAGGGGTCGATGAGCACAGTCGGGAGCGAGCAGGAAGCGATCCTCATCGCCTTCGCCGAGGAGATCCAGCCGCTGCTGGACACGCTGGCCGAGTCGGTGGCCCGGCTCCTCGCGCGGCCCGGCGACGCCGCCGCGTCGACCGTCGGGCTGGAGCAGCTCCAGACGCTCCAGGGCGCGTGCCTCTTGATGGAGTTCGACGGTTTCGGCGCGCTCCTCGACCAGGTGCGCGACGCCATCGACTACCTCAGCCAGACCCCGTCGATCAGCGCCGATCAGCGGGCGGCCGGGGAGGCGCTCAACGCCCTGCTGCGGCAGGAAGGCGGACGTCTCCAGCAGACAGAGGGCAAGGTCGCTCCGCCCGAGGCGGTGGGGCTGCTCGCCCGGCTGCGCTCGGCCGTCGATCCCACGCGGCCGATCACCGCCTCGCTCGACTTGCCCGACGAGCTCCACGCCTGGCTCGACACCCTTGACGGCGACGCGCCGCCCGTCCGCGCCACCGCCGAGGACCAGACGGCACCTGCCCCGCTCCCCGTCGGACCTGCCCCCGCGCCGGAGGCTGCCGCCGAGGCGCTGCGCGTCCCCCACGCCGAGGGCGGTGTCGAGGCAGCCGAGGCGGCGGCACCCGCCCCCTCGCTCGTGCCGTTTGCGGACGACTGGAGCGGCGTGCCGGCGGCCGACTGGGCGGACGACGAGCTGGCGGCGATCTCGCTCGGGTTCCTGGATGAGGCGCTCG
>JBHOQZ010000995.1:0-1776 GCA_042408635.1 Chloroflexota bacterium | reverse complement strand
CCCGACGCCGGCGCGGCCGGGGGCGCGGCGGGAGGCGCGCAGGCCGTGAGCGCAAGCGCCAGGGCCACCCAGGCCCCGACGAGGCGGCCAGGGAGCCGGGAGCCGACGCGCGCGAGAGCAGCCAGGGACATGGCACACCTCCTCCGTACGGCCAGCACGGCCCCGAGTGGGCGCTGCAGCAGCGGTCTGATCCCCCTCCGCCGCCTCGGGCGACAGGCCCCGGGCAGCGCTCGGGGCGGGCGCGTCCGCCGGCGGGCTAGCTGGCGAGCGTGGCGTTGGTGATCAGGATGCGCTCGTCGGCGCGCGGGCTCCAATTGACGCGCTTGCTCACCCCGTAGAAGTCGGGCTGCATGTAGAGGAAAATCCAGGGCGCCTGCTCCTGCACGATCCGCTGCGCCCGGAACGAGAGCTCCTTGCGCTTCGCCTCGTCGAGCGTGCCGCGCAGCTCGTTGAACACCGCGTTGAAGTCGGGGTTGTTCCAGAGCGTCGCCTCGGCCGTGAAGTCCTCGGCCAGCACGCCCAGGTCGGTGTGCTGGAAGTCGGAGCCCTGGCCGAGCAGGTAGAGGCCGTTGGTGGCGCGGTCCGTCGTGCGCTTCTGGTGGACCGACCACTCGAACGTCTGGACCGTCGTCTTGATGCCCACGCGCGTCAGATCGGCCGCCACCGCCTGCGCGACGTCCTTGTCGTTCAGGTAGCGGCCGTTGGGCGTGTCGAGTGTGATGCTGAAGCCGTCGGGATAGCCGGCCTCGGCGAGCAACTGCTTTGCCTTTTCGGGGTTGTAGGTGTACGGCTCCATCGAGGGGTCGTTGTTGGGCGGGTTCACCACCGAGATCATGCGCTTGGCCGCGCCGCCGAGCAGCGACTTGGAGATCTCCTCGACGTTGACGGCGTAGTTCATCGCCTGGCGCACCTTCACGTTCGCCTGGGGCGAACCGGACTCCATGCGGATGCCGATGTAGATGCGGCGGCCGCCCTGGATGCCCTTCACCACCGCCTTGCCGCCCTCCTCGACGATCTTCTGCTGATCGGGCGGCACGTTGACGATGATGTCGGCGCCGCCGGTCTGCAGCTCGGCGATGCGCGTGTTCGCCTCGGGAATCGCCCGCCAGACCACCGTCTTGATCGCCGGCTTCTTGCCCCAGTAGCCGTCCCACACCTCCATGGTCAGGTGGTCGTCTTTCACCCACTCCACAAGCTGGTACGGGCCGCTCCCCACCGGCTTGAGCGTCGTCTGCTCGACCGGCGTGCTGCCGTAGTACTTGGGCGGGACGATGTAGAGGTTGAACAGGGCGCTCAGCACCGTCGCGTTCGGCTGCTTGGTGACGATGTTGACGGTGTAGTCGTCGACGATCTCGATCGTCTCGGGGCCGAGCGCGTTGTAGTAGTAGGTATCCGCGCCCTTGAGGGTCGGATACCGTTCGATCGAGAACTTGACCGCCTCGGCGTTGACGGGCTCCCCGTTCTGGAACTTCGCGTCGCGCCGGAGCTTGAACTGCCATGTCTTGTCGTTCGGCCGCGACCAGCTCTCGGCCAGCGACGGCTCCATCTCCATCTTGTCGTTGCGGTAGACGAGCACGTCGAACATGTGGCGGACGATGTTGTGCTCCGGCGCCTGGCGCGCCTGCGTCGGATCGAGCGTGGTGGCGTCCGTGCCCTGGACGATGACCAGGCGCCCGTTCGGCGTGCCGGACGCGCTGCCCGAGGCCGGCGCCGCGGCCGGTGTGGCCGGTGCGGCGGCCGCCGGGCTCGCAACCGGGGCGGCCGGCGCCGCCGGGG
>JBHOQZ010000989.1:0-1455 GCA_042408635.1 Chloroflexota bacterium | reverse complement strand
GCCGAGCCCAGTGCTCGCCTCGCCCTCCCCCTCGCCCTCGCCCGCGCCGGTAGCTTCGCCCGCGCCCGGCGCCGCGCCCTCGCCCTCGCCCGCCGCGGTCGCGCCGGCCGGTGGCGGTGAGACGTGGAAGATCGGGGCGGTGCTCGATATCACCGGCCCGGCCGCCTCACTCGGTGTGCCCGAGCGCGACACGCTCAAGCTGCTCGAGGCCCAGATCAACGCCCAAGGCGGCTGGCCCGGCCCCGACGGCCGGCGCCACCCCATCCAGGTCATCATCTACGACAACCAGAGCGACGAGACGCAGGCGACCCTCGCGGCCAAGCGGCTGATCGAGGAGGACCGCGTGCCGATCGTGCTCGGCGCCACCCAGAGCAGCACATCCCTCGCAATGCTCAACACCGTCCAGGGCGCGCAAGTGCCGATGATCTCGCTGGCGGCCTCGAACCGGATCGTCGAGCCGGTCGCCGAGCGCCGCTGGGTTTTCAAGACTGCGCAGAGCGACTCGCTCATGGTCGGCGCCCTCGTCGACGACCTCAAGGCCAAGGGTTTGACCAGGACGGCGTTCCTGAGCGTGAACAACGCCTTCGGGGACAGCGGTCGCGCCGAGTTCGAGCGCCTCGCTCCGCCGGCCGGCTTCGAGATCGCGGTCAACGACCGCTTCGCCGCCGACGACCGCGACATGACCAGCCAGCTCACGCGGGTGCGCGCGGCCAACCCACAGGCGCTCATCGTCTGGGCGATCCCGCCGGCCGCGCCGATCGTGGCGCGTAACTACCAGGACCTCGGGCTGCGCATGCCGATCTACTTCAGCCACGGCATCGGCAACCGCGCGTTCATCGAGCTCGCCGGGCCGGCCGCCGACGGCGTCATCTTCCCGGCCGGCAAACTCCTCGTCGCCGAGACGCTGCCCGAGAACGACCCGCAAAAGGCGGTCCTGCTCCAGTACGCGCAGGACTACGAGCGGCAGTTCGGCCCGCGCAGCACCTTCGGCGGCCACGCCTGGGACGCGCTCATGCTCGCGCTGACTGCCATGGAGAAGGCCGGCACCGACCGCGCCAAGATCCGCGACGAGATCGAGAACATCAAGAACTTCCCTGGCGTCAGCGGCGTCTTCAACATGTCGGCCGACGACCACAACGGTCTCGATAAACGCGCCGTCGTGATGGTGCGCATCGACAACGGCCAGTGGAAGCTGGCCCAGTAGCGCAGACCGGGCAGGGAGGGGCGTGGACCTCTGGCTTCAGCTCCCGCAGTGGCTCGTCACGGGCGTGACGCTCGGCAGCATCTACGCCCTGATCGCGCTCGGCTTCGTGACGATCTACAACGTTACCGGTGTCATCAACTTCGCCCAGGGCGAGTTCGCCATGCTGGGCGCGCTGCTGGCGGTGACGCTGAGCAAGGCGCTGCCGGCGGTCGTCGCCTTCGTCGGCGCGGTGCTCATCACCGCCGCGCTCG
>JBHOQZ010000982.1:0-10375 GCA_042408635.1 Chloroflexota bacterium | reverse complement strand
GCCGATCGCATTCCCCGCGTTAATTCCGCAACCTCGATTACCCCAGGGTGGCCGGGTGCGTTCGCACCAGACGTGCGCAGACACCATCGTCGCGGCCAGTTGCCGGCTCACCGGCAAGCGTGCTACATCGTAGTCATGGGTTGGCCTGGCGGCGAAGCGCCCGGGGTCGGGCCGGCCCATTCGATTGCTCGGTGAGCCATCGGAGGAGACAGACGCGATGACCGACGCGCGAACGGAGATCGACCGGCTGCGCGAGGAGCTGGCGGCGCGCGAGGCCGAGATGACCTACCGCCAGGCCAACGGCGAGAACATCGCCCAGCTTCACGAGCAGGTGCTCGCGCTGCGCGCCCAGCTGCAGCGCGCCCTGAGCGAGCAGGGCTGATCGGCCGCGGCCGGGCAACGAGTAGGGTGCCGACCCACGCCCTCACCGCGTGGCAGGGGACGCAGACCGGCACGGCTGAGCTGGTTAGTCGGCGGCCGCGGCCGCGTTCTGGCGGGTGTCGCGTGGCTCGAACCACGACCAGAGCGGCCGCAACTGCCGCAGCGCGATGTCGAGCGGCAGCAGCAGGAGCGCGAGCGCCAGCAGCGGCCAACTCAGATCGGATTGGCGCGTGCTGGTCAGCACCGTCGTGTGGTTGAAGGCAGTCTCGGGCGCCGCCGCGTCGAGCAACTGCCCACCGGTGGCCGAGGTCAGTCGCTCCAGTAGGTTCTTGTTGGTCGTGGCCGGCCGATACTCGCGCGGGTAGGGGACCGTCAGACCGGCCGTATCGATGTAGACGGGCTGACCGCCGCGCTTCTGAACCACCGTCACCTGGTAGGTGCCGGGCGGCGGCGTGGCGAAGCGCGCCTCGTAGCGGCCGGGCGCCACCTGCGCCAGCCGCAGCGCCGAGACGCGCGGCTCGCCGGTTGGTCCGCTCTCGCCGACCACGGCGGCCTCGCTGTCGAGCAGATTGGCCCAGTTGCCGTCGTCGTCCACCGCCTCGACGTTGAGCACCGTCTCGTCGCCGCGGGTGGTGAGCGTGGTGCGCAGGTTCGGGTGGCCAGGCGCCGGCATTGCCCAGCGGAAGGCGTTGTCCCAGAAGGTGTTGAAGCCGTCCCAGGCCACCCAGTTGGCGGCCCAGGTCTCGGACGCGGTCGAGGTGAAGGCGACGACGCGGCCGAGACCGTATTGCCACTGGGCGAGCACGGGATCGTCACGCGGCGATTGCAGGCCCACCTCCGCCGTCGGCTTGAGGATGGTCGCCACGTAGCCGGAGAGATCGGGGATGTCGGCCGGCGCGATCCCGCGCAGGATGGGAGTCGTCGCGCTCACGCGCGGCTGGAAGTCACCCTGCACCAGCGCCGGGCCGCTGACGAGCTTGGTTTCGCGCGTCATCAGGCGCGGGATCGACTGCGGCGCGTCGGTGTAGTAGTAGCGCCCCTTGCCCCAGTCCGCCAGGCGCTTCATCAGCTCCTGGTCGGAGTCGGTGCCCACCGCGATCGTCGAGAGGGAGACCCGGTCGGCGCGCATCCGCTCGATCAGCTTGTTGTAGTCGCCACCGGTGTAGGACTGGCCGTCGGTCAGCAGGATGATGTGCCTGACGTTGGCGCTGCGCGTGCGGAGCGCGTTGTAGCCGGTTTCGAGCGCGTTGTAGATGTCGGTGCCGCCAGATGCCTCGATCCGGCTGATCAGATCCTGCACCTGCTTGATCGTCTGCGGGCCCTGGATCTCGCGCAGCGGCACGACCCAGGAGTTCTGGTCGTCGAACGCCAGCACCCCGATCTGGTCGCGCTCCTTGAGCGCATCGACCGAGAGGATGGCCGCCTCGCGCGCCATCGCCATCTTGGTCGCATTCACCCGGCCCATCGACATCGAGCCCGACTTGTCGATGATAAGGAGGAGCGCCACCGTCGACTTCTGCTCGGC
Organism: Chloroflexota bacterium; assembly: GCA_042408635.1. GTDB lineage: Bacteria > Chloroflexota > UBA6077 > FW602-bin22 > JBHOQZ01 > JBHOQZ01. The sequence goes on along the minus strand of JBHOQZ010000982.1, from coordinate 8,469 downwards.
GCTGGGCGGTCGCACCGAGACGGGCAGCATCTCCTCGAGCGGCGTCGCCAGGTAGTCGCCCAGCCCGTAGCTCTTGTCCCCGCCGACGACCACCACGCCCTTGCCCGTGCTCTTCACGAAGGTCTGGAGCGTGCGCATCTGCTCGAGCGTCAGGTCGGTAGCCGGCACATTCACCAGCCCGACCGCATCGTACCCGCGCAGCCCCGAGATCCGGATCGGCAGCGCCGAGGGCGGCCGCACGTCGACGACCCGGCCACCTGCCTCGAGCACCCGGCGCAGCTCGCGCGCCTCCGCCGGCTGTTCGGCCACCAGCAGCACGCGGCCCGGTTCGCGCACCACCGTGAAGCTCGAGAGCTCGTTGTTCTGCGGCAGCGTGTCGTCGGCCGCGGTTACCACCACCCTGAACCAGTGGTAGCCCACCCGCTCGGCCTTCTGCTGGCCGACGTAGCGGTTGCTGCCCGGCTTGAGGTGGACCTGCTGGCGGCTCACCAGACTGCCGTCCTGGTAGAAGTCGAGGGTGGCGTCGGTCTCACCCGCGCTCCAGACCGTGGCCACCAGGTCGACCAGCTCGCCCTCGCGCGCCGACTCCGGTGTGTCGAGCGACTCGATCAGCACCTCCCGCTCGGCCGTGGCCGAGGGCAGCGCCACCGTCGATACCTCGACGCCCGACGCGCGCAACAGCGGCGCCAGCTCGTCGGCGTTGCCCAGCGTGTCCACGCCGTCGCTGAGCAGGACGACGCGGCGCGCGGTGCCCGGTGGGAAGAGCGAGCTGGCGATTCGCAGTCCCTCGCCCAGATCGCTCCGGTCGCCGGGCGGCCGGCGGGTGGTCGCACTCGGCTCGTCACCCGCGCTCAGTGTCCGCTCGACCGCCACGCCGCGCCCGAACGAGACGATCGCCACGCTGTCGCCGCTCGACTTGCGCTCGACGGCGGTGGCGATCCAATCGCGCGCCGCGGCCTGGACCTCTGGGGCGACGCTGTCGGAGGCATCGACCAGGAAGACAACCGAGAGCTCGCTGCCGCGCGTCGCGATCCGGGGACCCGCCAACGCGAGCACCATCAGCGTCACGATGACGAGGCGCAGCCCAAGCGAGATGCGCGCCAGCACGGCTGGCATGCGCGCGCCCGCCGAGAAGCGCGGGTGCGCCCGGGCGATCAGCACCGTCACCGGGATCACGAGCAGCAACAGCAGCAGCGCGAGCGGGTTGGCGAAGGAGATCGGGCTGGCGATGTTGAGGGCTGGCGGCATATCCCACACCTAGTGCCGTGTTGGGCCGTGGCGGCGGTGCCGTGCCCCACGCCGCCGATGCGGCGCGGGGCACGGCGGCCGGCCTCAGCGCTTGCAGTAGAACCACCACCACTCGACGCCGAGCAGTCCCAGGCCCAGCAGCGCCAGCAGCGGCCAGATCTCCTGGCCGAGCGAGCTGCGCAGGCCGACGACGCCGGGATCGACGGTGTTGAACACCAGCTCGTTGTTCGGCCGGATGCGCGACTCCTGCGCCGGCAGCGGGCCGACCACGAACTGCTCCTCGCTGGCGATCCAGGTGCCGTTGCGCTGGTAGACCCGATAGCGGCCGAGCTGCTCGGTGCGCGTGTAGGTGATGCTCTCGCCGCGCGTGGCGAACGTCTCGGTCTCGCCGGTGGGTCGCTCGACCACGATCTCGTTGACGCCCGCGAACGGCTGGAAGACCAGCGCCTGGGCCGGCGCCACCGTCGCCGGGATCGGGTCGGGCAACAGCCAGCGGACGCAGTTGGCGATCAGCAGGGGAAACTGGAGCTTTTGCGGCAGCGTCGCCTGGTCCAGATCGAAGGTGAGCACCACGACCCGGCGGCCGCCGGTCTCGCCGACCACCACCAGCGGCCCCTCCTCCGTGTCCGCGATCGAGCGGCCCCACTCGGGCACGTCGATGCGCGCGATCCGCCCAAGCTGGATGGCACCCGCGTCGATCCCCGCCAACAGCACCGAGGCCGCCTCGCCGCCCGCATCGGTGCGGGTGACGGTGAGGCCGCCCGTGCTCTGCCCGAGCAGGTTGAGGAGCGCGCCACCGCTCCGGGGACCGATGATGAGGAGGTTGCCCGCCGCCTGCGGCAGCCGCTCGGGCACCATGCCCTCGAAAATGTAGAGGTCGGCCTGCCGGCCGGGCGTGTACTGCCCGGTCTGGCTGGTCGCCAGCTTTACGTTGGGCAGCAGGCCGAGCGCCGTCTGGAGCGTGCTGGGCGCATCGGAGAAGAGCATCGCCTCGACCTGGCGCGCCCGCGGGCAGAGGGCCTGGCCCACGTCGTCGAGCGGCAGCGCGTCGCCGGGGTTGATCTTCACCTCGAGCAGGCGCGCTCCCGCCGGCAGGTCGAACCAGAGGTCCGTCTGGCCGCGCGCGGGCAACTGGAGGATGCGCTGCTCGATCGGGCTGCCGTCGACTGTCGCGCTCAGCGGCACCTGCGCGTCGCGGTCGCCGTAGTTGACGACGCGGGCAAAGCCCTCGCAGCGGCTGCCGCCGGCTACAAGTGGCCGCGCAGAGACGGAGGTCACCCCGATGTTGAAGCTCTCCTGGCCAATCAGGTTGAACTTGATCGCCGCCGGGATCTCCGGCACCTCTTCGACACCGGTGATGCCGCCGTCGCTGTAAATTTCGATCTCGTTGGCAAGGCCGGAGCGGCTGAGCGACTTGGCGATGGTGAGCGCGGTCTTCATGTCGGCGCCGCCGACACCCGGCGCCATGTCGTCGATCGCCTTGAGCAGCAGTTGCTTGTCGCTGCCCGCGCCCATGATTGTCGGGCGGTCGGCCACACGGATCACGGTCGCCGTGTCGTCGGTGTTGAGCGCGCTGACCGCGGCGCGAACCCGGTTCTTCGCCTCGGCGAAGCGCGAGGGGCGGATGTCGGTCGCCTGCATACTGCCCGAGGCGTCGACGAGGTAAACGACGTTCTTCTGCGGCCGGGCCGCGCCGAGCATCGCCGGCCGGGCAAGCGCGAAGGCCAGCAGTGCCGCGATGATCAGTTGCAGGATGAGCAGCACGTTGCGCACCGGCGGGCGCCAGGTCAGCCGCTCGGAGGCCTCCTCCTTCAGCTCGCGCCAGAGGAGCAGGCTGGAGACAATCACATCCTGGCGCTGCACTCGCAGCATATAGAAGAGGGCGATCAGCGGGAGCGTGAGCAAGAAGAACAACGCAATGGGCTGGAGCAGACTCATGCCAGTACTCTCCGCCGGTGCAGCAGGTGCAAGAAAGCGTCTTCAAACGGCATCGACGTCTCGAACTGGACGTAGTTGGCGCTGACGCGCCGGCAGATCGCCTGCACGTCGGTCAGCCAGTCGTCGAGCCGGCGGCGGTAGGCCGCCAGCACTGTGCCCGTGGGGTTGATCTCGATCGTCTCGCCCGTCTCCTGGTCGACCAGTCGCAGGTAGCCCTCCAGCTCCGGGGTGAGCTCGCCCGGCGCGAGCACGTGCAGCACCAGCACGTCGAAGCCGCGCCCGGCGAGCCGCCGCAGCCCGGCCTCGATCCCGCCCGGCGAGAGCAGGTCGCTGATCAGCACCGCGATGCCGTGGCCGCGCCGCGACATCGCGTAGCGGTCGAGCGCGGCGTTGAGGTCGGTCTGCGCGGCGTTGCCGGGCTCGTCGAGGAAGCGCAGCACGCCGAGCGCGTGTGCCTTGCCCTGCACCGGCGCCATGAACTGCTCGACCGTGGTGCCCAGCCGGGCCACCGTAACGCGGTCCGAGCTGGCGAGCGCCACGTAGGCGAGCGCGGCCGCGATCCGGCGGGCGTAGCCGAGCTTGTTCGGCTCGCCCCAGTCCATCGAGCGGCTGGTATCCAGTAAGACGTGGAGGGTTACAGCCTCCTTCGCCTCGGTCAGCCGCAGGAAGAGCTCGTCGAGGCGGCCGTAGACATGCCAGTCGACCCGACGGAAGTCGTCGCCCTGGGCGTAGTTGCGGTGGTCGGCAAACTCGAGCGAGCTGCCCTGCCGCCGCGTGGCGTGGTCACCGGCGAGCCAGCCGCCGGTGCGCCGCGTCACGAGCGCCAGCCGCTCGAGCTTGCGAATGAACTCCTCGTCGAACGCCGAGCTCCGCCGCTCGGGCGCCCGCCGCGTGATCCGTCCCCAAACCATCCGTCAGTCCCTGCCCCGCGGGGCCAGCCCGCGGCGCCGGCCGGTGCGCCCGGCCGATCCGCGCGCACCCGGCGGCTGCAACCTGGCTAGTCGCCCGGCACGACGCCCATCACCTCTTCGAGCACCTGGTCAGGGGTGACGCCCTCGACCTCGCCCTCGAAGTTGAGGATCAGCCGGTGCCGCAGCGCCGGCATCGCCACCTGGCGGATGTCCTCGTAGGCGACGTTGTAGCGACCCTCGAGCAGCGCGTTGATCTTGGCGGCCAGCACCAGCGCCTGAGCACCGCGCGGGCTCGCCCCGTAGCGCACGTAGCTCTTGACTTTGGGCGGGGCATCCTCGCGCTCGGGATGGGTCGCCATCACCAGCCGGACGGCGTAGTCCATCACGTGGCGGGCGATCGGCACCTCGCGGACGAGCCGCTGGAGCTGCAGGAGCGCCTCCGAGTCGAGGATGCGCTTCGGGCGCTCCATCTCGACGCTGGTCGTGCGCGTGATGATCTGCATCAACTCGTCGCGCGAGGGGTAGGTGATGTGGAGCTTGAAGAAGAAGCGGTCGAGCTGCGCCTCGGGCAGCGGATAGGTCCCCTCCATTTCGAGGGGGTTCTGTGTGGCCAGCACGAAGAAGGGCTTGGGCAGCGGGCGGCCCTGGTTGCCGACCGTGACCGTGCCCTCCTGCATCGCCTCGAGCAGCGCGCTCTGCGTCTTGGGGGTGGCCCGGTTAATCTCGTCGGCCAGCACGATGTTGGCGAAGATCGGCCCGGCCTCGAAGTTGAAACGCTTCCCTCCGGCCAGGTCGTCGACGATGATGTTCGTGCCCGTGATGTCGGCCGGCATCAGGTCCGGCGTGAACTGGATGCGGCTGTACTGGAGGTCGAGCACGTCGCCGAGGGTCTTGACGAGCATCGTCTTGCCCAGGCCGGGCACCCCCTCGAGCAGGGCGTGGCCCCCGGCCAGCAACGCGATGATCGCGCCGCGCACCGTCTCGCGCTGGCCGACGATCACCTTGGCGACCTCGGCCTCGACGGCCTGGGCCGCCCGTTGCAGCTCTTCGCCGGGCCTCTCCGTGACTGTCACTCTCTGTCTCCTGTCGGGCTCCGGACCAGCTACCGGCTGTTGAGCTGGCTGAAGTAATCGCGGATGTAGTTGCGCAGATCCCACGGCACGCTGTTGGCGTCGGGGGAGGTGACGATTGTGTCGGCGCTGTTGCCCGTGGCGATGCGCGAGACGCTGACGCTACCGCTCGAGATGTCGGCGGGGGCGAGCGTGAAGCGGCCGGAGCCGCTGCCCTCGCCGCTCGGGTTCAGGTCGGCCTCGATTGGCCGGCCGTCGACGTTGAGGCGGCCGCCCACTCCGAGCGCGCTCAGATCGCTGGGCAGCTCGGGCTCGCCGGCTCCGCCCTTCTCGGTGGCGCGCCGCGGGTGGTCGTCCCACTCGTCGTCGGGATACATGCCCATGCCGTCGAAGTCAGGATAGGCCGCGCCCGCGCCCGCGCCGGTGCCCTGGCCGGCCATCGACTCCAGGTCCATCTGATAGTCGTAGTCGCCGTTGGCGCTGCCGCCCTCGGCCGGACCCGGCTGGGTGGCGTCGCTGCCCGGCTGCTCGCCGCTCGCCTCGCGGATCGCGCGCTCGGCCTCCTGGATCTGGCTCAGACCACGCCCGATCGCCTCCTGCGAGGCCGCCTGGCGGCCCTGCCGCTGGATTTCGCGCGCCAGGTCCTTGAGCGCCTGGGCCGCGTCGCCGTTACTGCGGTTGGCGAGCGCGTCCGAGGCGCGCTGCGCGGCGTCGCGCAGGCCACTCGGCTGCCGGCCCATCTGCTGGGCCGCGTCGCGCAGGCGACCAACCAGGTCCTGGCGCGACTGCTCCGAGAGCTTGTCGAGGTCGTTGGCGAGCTGGTTGAGGTCCGCCGCGGCCTGGTCGGTGCGGCCGGCGCGCATCGCTTCGGCCGCCTGCTGCGTGAGCGCCATGTCTGAGAGGCTCTGCGCCAGCCGCTCGAGCGCAGCGTCGGAGTAGTTCAGGTCGCGGGCCCGCTCCATCAGCTCGCGCTCGGCCTCGGTCAGCCGGGAGAGCGCCTCGGCCGGGCTGCCCTTCAACTCCCGCAGGTCGCGGGCGAGGCGGTCGAGCGTGGCGGCCACCTGCTGGCGCGCTGCCTGGGCCTGCGGATCGTTGGGGGTGCGCGGGTTGGTCGTCGAGAGCTGCTTGCGCAGCTCGTCGATCTTCTGTGCCTGCTGCTGGATCGTCTGCTCGATCTGGCGTTGCTGCGGATCGACGGCCCCCAGGCCCGCCACGTTGAGCAGCGAGAGCCCGAGCAGGAGCACCCCCGAGATGCAGAACACCTTCATGTCACCCCACGGGGCGTGGAGTGGCACGACATCTTTCGGATCGAAGCGGCGCACGCGCGCGAGCGTCTGCTCGCGCTGGGCGGCCACGAACGGGCCTGACGCCCCGCTCTGTTCGAGCTCGAGCGCCGTCGCGATTCGGGCGCGCGCCTCGAGCTTGCGGTCGGCGATCCGGGCCGCCTCCATGAGCGACACGTGATGCGCCAGCGCCACGATCAGCCCGATCGCCAGCACGAAGAGGGCGAGCGGCCAGGCTGCGAGGAGCCCGTCGCCCACTCCGCGGAACACGTAGAGCGCGGCGCCGAGCGTCAGCACGATCAGGGCGAGGACCGCCGAGCGCGCGGCGATCGCGATGGCGCGCTGCTGCCAGATCTGGTGGCGGTAGCGATTGAGGCATTGGATCAGCTCACCGCGCGTGGCGACCCGGCCCTCCCGACGGAGGCGAATGCGGCCAACGCGGTCAACGCAAAGGTCGGGCAGGTCGGTGCCGGCCACGAGCCCCTTCCAGCAGAGCAGACGCAGACGCACAGCCGCGGTGCGCCAGGCGAGCGGGCGCGGACGTCGGTTGCGCGTGCGTCTCGGCTGGCCGAGCGGTAACGACTGGAGGGTGTCGAGCAGGAGCGCCCAGAAGCTCCAGACCGCCTGGGTGAGGGAAGGGGCTGGACGGCGTGGGAGACGGGGTGATGCCAGCATGTGCCACTCCTCGTGGTGCGAGCGCAGCCCGACCGGCCCACGCTGCCCGGTCGGAGCCTCCCACCGGAGACTTTTCCGCATTATACGCGGTTACGAAAGTTACGCAAGGCAAGCAGTCAGGTGGTTGCCCATCCTCGCTCCCCTGCCAATCCGCCCGATCAGCCGGCTGCCTGCCGGGCATCTGCCCCAGCTGACCCACCGCAACCGATACCACTTTGCAACGTGCTCAACCCCGCCGAAACGCGCGCGCGCATGGCCGCGCCAGCCAGGCGCGGCGCCTGCGCTATCATCGTGGCAGTGGATCGTCCGGTCCCTCCGCAACGCCGCCTCTCCGCGGCCCGCGGTACAGCGCGGCGAGGGTGGGCGGCGGACGACGATTCGAGGGTCGGCAGGAGGGGGAGCGTGCTGCGCGGTCGCTACTTCGAGGATTTGCAGGTCGGTGACAGCTTCGATCTCGGCGGCCGCACGGTCGACGAAGCGGAGATTATCGCCTTCGCCCGCGCATATGATCCCCAACCGTTCCACCTCGACCGTGCCGCGGCCGAGCGGTCGCTGTTCCGCGGCCTCGTCGCCAGCGGCTGGCACACCGCCGCGATCTACATGCGCCTGCTGGTCGACGGTCTGCTTGCCCACATCGCCAGTCTGGGCTCGCCCGGCGTCGACGAGCTGCGCTGGCCCGAGCCCGTGCGCCCGAGCGACACGCTCAACGGGCGCTTCACCGTGACCGATCTACGGACCTCGCGCAGCCGCCCTGAGATGGGGATCGTCCGCGCCGACGGGGAGTTGCGCAATCAGGCGGGTACGGTCGTCTACCGCCTGGTCGCCACGATCTTCGTCGGTCGCCGCCCGGCCGGCGCCCCCTAACCCCCAATCCTGGGGGGACCGGCAGGGGTGCTGGTGTGTGCTGGCTATCAAGTGTGCGGCAGCCAGGGTGGTGCCTCCGTGGCCGCCGAGCGGGAGGCGGGTTGGGAGCGGACTGCCCTCGCGGTTGGTGGCGCAGGTCGGACGGCTTACGCTCGGCTGCCATCGCCAGATGCCCGCGTCGGTACAGCATGCGCCAGAGCGGTCAATCCGGGCTAGGTGCCGCGGCGTTCGAGCGCGACGCGGAGCGCCGGAGCGGCTGCCGGTGCGATCGAGCCGGTCTCCGCTAGGTGCCGCGGCGTTCGAGCGCGGCGCGCAGGGCGGACACGAGTGCGGCGTCCTGCTCGGGGAGCACGGTGCGCGGATCGAGGAGGAGGCGCCCGCGGTCGACGCGCGCGACGACGCGGGCCGCCCCGGCCACGCGCTCGCCGGTCGGCGCGGTCGCGCCGCGCAGCCGCGCTGCCAGCTCTCCGGCCTCGCACC
>JBHOQZ010000972.1:0-3585 GCA_042408635.1 Chloroflexota bacterium | reverse complement strand
CGAGGCCGACGCGCTCGAGCAGCGCCGCCGCCTCGGCCCGCGCCCGGCCGAGGCCCACCCGCAGGCGGGTACCCGCCCCGCCCCGGCCGAACAGCGCGCCGACCATCACATTCTCGACGACCGTCATCTCCTCGAACGGCTGCACGACCTGGAAGGTGCGCGCCACGCCGAGGTGGCAGCGCGTGTGCGCCGGCAAGGGCGTCAGGTCGCGCCCAGCGAGCCGGATGGTGCCCGCGTCGGCCGGGAAGAGGCCCGAGATCAGGTTGAACGTTGTCGTCTTGCCGGCGCCGTTGGGGCCGATGATCGCCACGATCGCGCCGCGCTCGACCGTGAAGCCGACGCCGTCCACCGCGACCAGGCCCCGGAAGCGCTTGGTCAGCCCCTCGACTTCGAGGTACGCCATCGCCGGTATACCCCCACCAGGCCGCCAGGCATGAACAGCACCGCCACGATCAGGATCAGGCCGAAGACGATCTGGTGCCCCTGCTTGATCGTCACGCGCAGGTACTCCTCGACTACCTTCAGCACGATCGTGCCGACCAGCGGCCCGAGTGTGGTGTAGAGGCCACCGAAGATCGGCATCACCAGCGCCTGCACCGAGATGCCGAGGTTGAAGGCGTCGTTCGGGTCGGTGTGCGTGATGAACGGCAGGTAGAACCCACCGACCAACCCAGCGAGCCCGCTGCTGAGCGTGAAGGCGAAGACCTTGTAGCGCACCACGTCGACGCCGATCACCGCCGCCACCCGCTCGTTGGTGCGGATCGCGGCGAAGGCGTAGTCCAGGCGCGAGCGCGCCACCAGTTGCGAGCAGGCGACCGCCAGCAGCAGCACGCCCAGCACCGTGTAATACGTGGCGACCCGGTCGCCGCCCCAGAGCGGCGGCATCGACACGCCGACCGGGCCACCGGTCAGGTCGCGCTCCTGGAGCACGAAGGTGCGCAGCACCTCGGCGAAGGCGAGCGTGGCGATGGCGAAATAGATGCCGCGCAGGCGCAGCGTCACCACGCCCAGGACGAACGCCACCACCAGCGCCACGATCGTCGCGAGCGCAAGCCCCGCCATGGCGGGCAGGCCCCAGTTCTGGTAGGCGAGGCCGACCGTGTAGGCGCCCAGGCCGAAGAAGCCGGCGTGGGCGAGCGAGAGCTGCCCGGTGCGTGCCACGATATCCCAGCTCACGGCCAGCGCGGCGAACATCGCGATCGTGATCACCACCTGGAGGCGGTAGGGGTCGAGCAGGTGCGGCAGCGCGACCGCCGCCGCGAGCACGAGCACGAGCGCGATCAGCGCCGGAGGCGTGATCGACAGGTCGAGCGCCCCCGACCGATCGGCGGGAGCGGGGCGCGCCGTCCCGTCCGGCGCGAGCGTGCTGGGGTCGCTCCCCTCGACGGTGACCCGGTCCATCTCAGCGGACCAGGCCCTGGGGTCGCCAGAGCAGCACCGCGAAGATAATGATGAAGAAGAGGCCGTCGGCCAACGCCGCGCCGTTGGGCACGTAGGTCTGCACCGCCTGCTCGGCCACGCCCAGCAGCAGGCTCGCCCAGACCACGCCGTAGAGGTTGCCGAGCCCGGCCAGCACCACGATCGAGAACGCCTTGAGGATGAACACGAGCCCGACCAGCGGCGTGGTGTAGAGCACCAGGTTGAGCATCACGCCCGCCATGCCCGCCATCGCGGCCGAGAAGCCGACAGCGAGCAGGTAGGTGCGGTTGACCTCGATACCCACCAGGCTCGCGGCCAGCCGGCTCTGGGCCACGGCGCGCATCGCCTTGCCGGTGCGCGTGCGCTCCAGCAAGAGGAAGAGCGCCCCCACCACCAGCGCCGCCACCCCGAAGACACCCAGCCGCGCCACGCTCGGCGAGCCGAACGGCCCCAGCTCGACCAGTTGCAGCTTCTCCGGCGCGTTGATCGTGCGCAGCTCCCCGCTCCAGAGGATGAGGGCGAGGGTCTGCAGCAGGATCGAGATGCCGAAGGTGAGCAGCATCTGGTTGAGCTCCGGCGCCTGGAGCACCGGCCGGATCGCGCCCTGGTAGGTCGCCGCGCCCAACGCAAACAGGAGCAGCGCCCCGACCGGCAGCGCGAGGAAGGGGTCGAGCTTGAGCTGGCTGACGAACAGCCAGTAGCCGATGTAGGCGCCCAGCATGACGAACTCGCCGTGGGCGAAGTTGACGATGCCGACCACGCCGAGCGAGAGCGCCAGCCCCGCCGAGGTCAGCGCGTACAACCCCGACTTGAGCAGCCCGAACATCAGCATCTGCGCGAACTGGTCCATCTGCTCCTCCGCCGAGACAGGCCCGTCGCCTGCCGCCTCGGGGAACCGCCTCCCCGCCACCGGGGTGGAGCGCACCGGCCCCGGCTAACCGCCGAGCCAGGGAGCCCCAGCCGGGTAGCCGGGACCGGTGCGCCCGGGGGGCGTCAGCGCGCCGGGTATTCGAGCGACGCGGTGGCGAGGCTGCGCGGGAAGACGATCTCTTGCTTGCCCCGCTGCCACTGGAAGCTGACCAGGCTGGTGAAGCCCTGGTGCTTGATGTACTGGCTGGGCTTGAAGGTGAGCGTCTGCCCGAGCGGCGACTCGTAGTTGGTCGCCTCCATCGCCGCGATCCAGCGCGCCGCGTCGGCGCCGCCGGCGCGCTGCGCCGCCTGGACTGCCGTCATCAGATTCGTGTAGGCGAGCGGCGCCCAGTAGCTCACGGGCGGCTGGCCGAACTTGGTGGTGTACTGCTCGACGAACGCCTTGCTGGCCGGCGCCGGGATGTCGCTCGTCCACAGCGTCAGGCCCGCCACGCCGCTGCTGACCGGCTGCTCGCCGAAGCCGCGCGGCCACGAGGGAGGCGAGGCGTAGACCAGCTTCGGCCGGTAGCCGACCTCGCGCATCTGCGTCAGCATCGGCACCATGTCGGCGTCGTTGGGGATGACGATCAGCAGGTCGGCATTGGCGGCCTTGAGGCGGTTGAGCATCGAGGCGTAGTCGCCCGAGCCCGACTTGAACGCCTCGGTCGCCACCAGCCGGAACTTCGTGCCCTGGAGCGCGGCCGTGGTGCCCTGGGCGCCGCTCGTACCGAACAGCCCGTCCTCGTGCGCGATCGCCACGGTCTCGGCGTCGAGCGATACCAGGAACTCCATGGTCGAGGCAAGGTTCTGGTACTCCCACGGGTGGTAATGGAAGAAGTAGTCCTGCCCCTCGAAGGCGCGCTCGACCTGGGTGGCCGCCGCGCCGGTCCAGGCCATCGGCTTGGCGTACCGCTTGGCCGTCTCGGCCAAGGCGTTGCTGACGGTCGAGGAAACGCCGCCGACGAGGATATCCACCCGGTCGCTGTTGACGAGCTTCTCGAACGAGGCGACGCCGGTGGCGGGATCACCCCGGTCGTCCTCCTCGATCAGGGTGATTTGGCAGGTCGGGCAGGCCGCCTTCAGGTCGTCGAGCGCGATCTGATAGCCGTTGTGCATCTCCTGCCCCGTCGCTGCCAGGGGTCCCGAGAGCGGGATGATCGCACCGAGCTTGACGTTGACCGGCTGGAGCGGAGCCGCCGCGGCGGGCGACGCGGCGGGTGAGGCCGCCGGGGAAGCGGCCGGAGAGGCTGCCGGGGA
>JBHOQZ010000969.1:0-13275 GCA_042408635.1 Chloroflexota bacterium | reverse complement strand
GCCCGCCGGAGGCGAGCCGCGCGCCCTGCCAGGTGCCGGCCGGCACGCCAAGCTGCGGCCGCTCCCCGCCGGGCAGGTCGATGCCGAGGCGGTCGACCCGGCCGAGGCCGTCCGCGCCGAGCTGCACCAGTTCGACCGGGTCGCCCAGGTAGAAATGGTACAGCTCGTCCGAGCGCAGCCGGTGCAGCGCCGAGAACTCGGCCGGCGTCAGCAGGTAGTAGATCGCGGTGGCGAGCGGGCGCGGGCCGGGGTAGCGGCCAGGCAGGTGCTCGGGCGCGAGCCGGACCGGCGAGCGATAGACCTGCCGGAAGAAACCGCCCTCGAGCGGCAGCGGCTCGAGCCCGAGCAGCACGATTACCGCCTCGGCCGAGAGCTGCCCCCCGGCCCCCCAATCCTGGGGGGGAGCCATGGCCTCACCTCCGGTGCCCGCAGCGTCATACCCCCGGCCTGGCGAGGCAGAGGCTGCTGCACGAAGCCGCTCGGCCGTCCCAGCCGGACTCACCCAGGATTGGGGGCCGGGGACGACCCAGCCTAGAAGCGGTTCCAGAGGTACTGGTTGGTGACCTCGTGGTGGAACTGGATCTCGGCCGGCTTGATGAGCGTGCCGAGGCGGCGGGGGCAGCGGTCCGCCGACGCCTGCTTGAGCTCGGCAAACTTCTCCTGCACGTCGCGGCCGAGGATCTCGGCGACGAAGCTGCTTTCGCGCAGCGCCTGGATGGCGTCGTAGATGTTGTCGGGCAGGATCTCCTCGCGGGCGCGGATGTTGGCGATGATCGGCCCGGAGAGCCCGGTGCGCAGCAGCGTGTAGATCGCCATGTAGGGGTTGGTGTCAGGCGCGATCGAACGCACCTCGATGCGCGCCGAGCGCTGATTGCCGATCGGGATGCGGACCATCGAGCCGCGGTCGATCGGGGAGGCCTTGACCTGGTTGGGCGCCTCGAAGTGGGGGTCGAGGCGGCGGTAGGCATTCACGCTCGGGTTGAGGATCAGGCAGATGTCGAGCGCGCTGCTGAGGATGCGGTCGACGAACTGCCAGGCGAACATCGAGAGGCCCTCTTCACCGGAGGCGTCGTGGAAGAGGTTCGTATCGCCGCAACCGACGGAGATGTTCGTGTGGCAGCCGTTGCCGTTGACGCCGGTGACCGGCTTGGGCAGAAAGCTGGCGGTCATGTCGAGCCGGTTCGCCACCTGGCGGCAGATGAGCTTGTAGAGCATCACCTGGTCGGCGCCGATCGTCGCCTCGGTGTAGGAGTAGTTCATCTCGAACTGCGACGGCGCCACCTCGGGGTGGTCCTTCTCGTTGGCGAAGCCCATTGCCCGCTGCACCTCGGCCGAGGTGTCGATGAACGTGCGCAGCGGATCGCCCGGCAGCGAGTGGTAGTAGCCGCTGGTGCTGATGAACTCGAACTCCCCCGCGTCGACGTAGCCTTGCTCGGCGTGGCGTCCCTTGAAGAGGATGCCCTCGATCTCGTTGGCGACGTAGCAGGTGAGGCCATCGCTGGCGAACCGCTCGGCGGCGTAGGCCTTGAGCCGGGCGCGCATGTCGGCCGGGTAGGGCGAGCCGTCGCGCTCGAGCACGTCCCCGAAGACGAGGACCTTGCCGGGGCCGAAGATATCCGCCGGCAGCCAGTAGAAGGCGGGCCAGTCGATCGCCAGGCGCAGGTCGGACTCCTGCTGCGCCGAGAAGCCGCGCACCGACGACCCGTCGAAGGTCAGGTTGTCGGCCGACTTGAGCAGGAACTTCTTGTCGTAGTCGAGCATGTGGAGGCGGCCTTCCAGGTCCGCGAAGCAGACGGTAACCGCCTTGATCCGCTTCTCGTCGGTCAGGTAGCGCATGCGCGTCTCGCGCACCTGATCGGCCGGCGTGCGCGCCATGCGCTCGGCCTTTGCACCGAGGTTCAGCTCCTCCAGCTCGTCGTAGGGGACCTCGAGAAACTCGCGCAGACTATCGCTCACCGCAACTCCTCTCTCCTCGCGTGCCGCACCCGTCAGCCCTGGCCGCCGCACCGATCCGGCCCGATCGGGGCGGCGGACGACCATTCCCCCTGCGACGCCGGCCCGGCCGCGCTGCCGTTCCGCGCAGTCTAACACGCCCCGGCGGGTAGCGCGCGATCGGCCGATCGCGACTGCTCACCGGGTGGTCGGCACGGCTACCGCCCGCCGCCGCCATCACCTATCATTGGCCTCGTCCAGCCGGGCCAGCGTGGTCGGTGCGACCCCGCCGGCGAGTCCCGGCCGGAGACCGCGCGTCACGGGCGGCCCCGCGGGCGGGCGAGTGCCCCAGCTCGCCGGCCGGCCCTGGCTTCGGCTGGTGCGCGAGCGGCAGGGGGTGAGCGGATGCGGATAGCGATCGTAGGGGCCGGCGGCGTCGGCGGCTATCTGGCGGCCCTGCTCGAGGGCAGTGCCGACCTGGCGGTGGTCGACGTGGGACCGCACCTCGATGCCATCAGGCGCGACGGGCTCGTCGTGCGCAGCCGTGCCCGGGGCGAGCTGCGCACTCGCCCCCGCGCCACCGACAACCCGGCCGAGATCGGGTCGGTCGACCTCGTCGTCTACGCCGTCAAGACCTACGACAACGACGTCGCCATCCCCGCCCTCCGGCCACTGGTCGGGCCGCAGACCACGATCGTGACGGTGCAGAACGGCATCGGCAACGTCGAGCGGCTGGCCGCGGCCTACGGCGCCGCCGCCATCGTGGGCGGTCCGACCGTCGGCGGCGGCACGCGCGTCGCGCCGGGCGTGATCGAGCACGTGCTGCCGCCCGAGGCGGAGTACATCGAGCTGGGCTCGCTGGATCCCGCCGCGCGCGACCGCGCCCGGGCTGCCCGCGACGCTCTGGCGCCGTCGGGGCTGACGCTGCGCCTGGTGGACGACATCCACCGCATCCTCTGGGCGAAGCTCCTGGCGATGGCCTCGCTCGCCGCCGTCGGCTGCCTCACCCGCACCCCCACCGCCGGGTGGCGCGACCACCCGCAGGCGCGCGGCCTCTACGCCAGGCTGGTGCGCGAGGCGGCGGCGGTGGCCCGCGCCGACGGCGCCGCCCTCGACGACGCGGCGGTCGAGGGTGTGCTCGCGCAGCCCGACCGGCTGGGGCCCGGCCACCGTACCTCGATGGCGGCCGACCTGGAGCGGGGCGAGCGGCTGGAGGTGGAGGCGGTGCAGGGCGAGATCGTCCGCCGTGCCGCTCGCCACGGCGTGCCCGCGCCGGCCTTGGAGACCGTCTATGCCGTGCTGCGCCACGCCGACGACCGCGCCCGCGCGACCTCCCACCCGGCGCCCGCCTGACCCCGGTCTGTCGGCCACCACACCGTGGTTCAGCTCAGGCTCTCGCCTCCCGGCCGGCCCGCGATCAGCCTGCCGGCGCTGCTGGCGGTACTGCTGTGGGGCGCGGTCGTGCCCCTCTCGAAGCTCGCGCTGGCCGATTTCCCGGCGCTGGCCTTCGCGACTCTACGCCCGCTGCTGGCGGCCGCTCTCCTGTTCGCCTGGCTGGCCGGTCGCCGTGAGCGGCTGCTGGTCGAGCGCCGCGAGTGGCCGAAAGTGCTGCTCGCCGGTCTGGCGGGTATGGGCGTGTTCCAGTTCTTCACGTTCGTCGGGCTGCGGTTCACCAGCGCCACGCACAGCGTCCTCATCTACGCCGCCAGCCCGGTGCTCGGGGTGGCGCTGCTCTGGGCGGCGCGTCAGGCCCGACTGGCCGCCGGCACGTTGCTCGGCGTCCTGCTCGGGTTCGCGGGCGTAGCGATCCTCGTGCTGGGCGGGCAAACCGATGCCGGCACGGCCACCCCGTTCGGGGATGCGCTCACGCTGATCGGGGCGCTCGGCTGGGTCGGCGTCACCGTGCTGCCGCAGCCCCTCGTGCGCGCCCACGGGGCGGTGTTCGTCACCGCCTGGCTCGACCTGCTCGCGGGGCTGGCCATATTGCCCTTCGCCCTACCCGAGATCGCGGCCGTCGTGGTCGCGCCGCCCCCGACGGCTACCTGGCTCGGCCTGCTCTACAGCGCCGTGCTCGGCATGATCGTCGCCAACGCGCTCTGGCAGCGCGCGGTCCGCGCTCTCGGGCCGGCGCAGACGCTCGTCTACGTCTACCTCGAACCGCTGCTGGCGGTGCTGCTGGCCGTGGTGCTGCTGGGCGAACGCCTCGACGCCGTGCAGGCCGTGGGGGCGCTCGCTCTGCTGGCGGGCGTCGGGCTGGCTCAGCGTGGTGCCGCCGCCTGAACCGGCCCGCGGCCGCGTGCCCTCGTCGACTGCGGGAGTGAATCGCGGAACAGATCAAGCGCCCGGCCTGCGGCCGCGTGGACTCGCCGGTCCGCCGCAGTCAAGTTCCCCTCGGCGTGGCTGGCCGACCTGCTGGCCGCCTCGGGAGGCACCTCGTATGGCGGCATCGGCGTGCCGGGCGCGCCCGCGGCCGGGCGGACCGATGCCGCGCCCGGCTGCCGCGTCAGGCGAGCCGGAAGCGAAATCGGTCCGCCCGGCTACTCCGCGATCGCTCCAGGCGCCCGGTCGCGTGCCCGTCTGGTAAGCTTGGCCGGTCTTTTCGGTGAGCGGGTAGGGGTGGTGGATGGAGCGGCTGATCGAGGCCACCGAGATCGAGAGCGAGCGCCTGCTGCAATACCTGCGCGGGCTCATCTGGCCCATCCTCAGCCGGGTGATCGCCTTCGTCTGGGGGCTGGGGGATGTGCCGGTGGTGCCGGTGCTGGCGACGCTCTATGTGCTCGCGGTGCGCGTGGGCCGGGTGCTGATGGTGGGGCCAGTTCCAGTGGCCGGCGCTGGTCCGGGCAGGGCTGGTAGGGCCGCCCGCTCCGCCCGCGTCGGACCTCGGTGCGCGGCGAGCCACCTGGCCGCGCCCTTCCGGCGCCTGAAGCCGTCCGCAGTCGACCGCGAACCCCCACGCCGGACCCCGGCGCGGTCCGGTACAGTGCCCGGCGCCGGTTGACCGCGCAGTCGGACGCAAGACGCATCAGGTGAGGCGGTCCTCGATCTCCCAGGCGTGGTCGAGCACGTGCCAGGCGACGCGGCGGACGAAGTAGCGCGCGGGCCAGAGGCGACCCCCGCGCGGGCCTCGCTCGGGGACCTCGCCCCGGGCTGCCGCGGCGAGTGCAGCCAGCACCGCCTGGCGGATGGCGTCTCGTTCGGCCGTCGGATCGCCCTCGCCCGGACGCGCCGCCTGCCAGGCAAGCCGGCGGAGGTAGCCCGCCTCGGCCGCCAGTACGTGTTGCACGATCGCATCGACGTCGCGGCCCCCGCCGCGCGGGCCCCGACGCAGCTCACGCCCGGCGGCGGCCGCCGCGGCGGCATCGAATGCCTGCCAGCACGCCACCAGGATCGCCTGCAAGCGCTCCAGCTCGGCCGCGTCGATCGGCGCGGCGTCGGCGGCCGGGGCGAGGCCGGGCGCCCCGAAGTCGGTGGTGGCGTTGCCCGCGAGCCGCTCGACGACCGCGAGTGCCGATGCCGCCGTGGGCGGGTGGAAGTCGAGGCCGGCCGACGCCAGCGCTCGTGCGTAGCGGGGCGCGGCGGCCAGGAGCGCGTCGAGCGCGGCCGCCTCGTTGCGCCCGCTCCGGCACCAGCCGGGCCAATCGAGCGCGCCGGCAAACATGCGCTTCTGCCCGATCTCGAGATAGACGGGGATCGTGTGCGCAGGATCAGCCATCAGTTGCCCTTCATTCGGTAAGGCCCGGACCCGTCACCGGGTCTATTCCGGCAGAAGCCGCTGCCAGTCAGCGTACCGATCGGCTGCTGCGGGGCGGGCCGGGCGACGGGGTTCAGGGATCGTGAGGAGGAAATCGATGCGCTACATGCTCGCACACCGGCTGCCGCGCCTGGGCGCGGGGCTCGTCGTTGCCCTGGGGCTGGTGGTCGGGCTCACCAGCCCGACCACCAGCCTGGCCCAGTCCGCGCCAGGTCTGTTCGTGGTGCGCTACTACGGCACCGTGACCATCGACAATGCCCCGGCGCCGGTTGACACCACCGTCACCGTCCTCGGCAGCAGCGGGGGGAATGCCAGCACCGTCTGCGGGGAAACCAAGACCCGCGATGCCCAGGGCTCCTACAGCGTCGACATCAAGCCGACCGCGGGTGATTGCGTGCGACGCACCTCTCGGGATCCGGCGCCGACCCATATTTTCCTCGTGAACGGGGTGAACGTCGTGTCGGTCGGCACAAGTTCCCACGTCCTGAACGATCCGACGAGCCTGCGCAAGACGGAGAACAGGAATCTGCGGGCTACGGCGGCGGCAGCCGTCGCGCCGCCGGCGCCTGCCGGGCCCACAACCCCCGACGCATCGACAACCTTGCCGCCTGGTCAGCCCGCGCCGTCGAACGACCCCGCCGCGCAGCCGGGCGGTCTGCCCGACGGGACGAATTCCTGGCCCGACACGCAACCGGGCGCCACCAATCCGGTCCCGGGTGCTCAGCCGGATGGCACGAATCCCTGGCCGGACACGCAGCCCGGCGCCAATCCTGCCCCGGGCACGCAGCCGGGCGGACCGGCGCCCAACCCCGCGGCGCCGCCGCAGCTCACCGGCACGGGCCACGGCCCCTACAACTCGACGGTGCAGACCTTCAGCGACGGCACCCGGCGCACCACCTTCCCCGGCGGCGCCGTCCTCACCCAGCGCCCGGATGGCAGCGGCACCATCCAGTTCCCCCAGGGCACGGACCGATTGCAGCCGGGCGATCACGTGGTCTACTCGGGCGGGGGCATGGTCGAGGTCTACGATCAGCAGGGCACCCTGATCGTCCGCTTCCACGCCCAGGGTACGCTCGGCCCCATCTACGACATCTCGGACCAGCGCTGACGGCGGCCGGCCGCCCTTCCCTCCGGTCGCGCCGCCGCCAACCCTCCCCCTCTCCTCCCGGGCGCGCCTGGCTCCGTGGCCAGGCGCGCTTTGCATTGCCCGGCCGCCTCGCCCGCACTGTCCCCGCGGCCCCGTCGCCCATGGCCCCTGCGCTCGCGCGGCCGGCGGGGCCGAGCGGCTTGGCCGCGGGCAGGCGGTGGCTTCCCGGGTCGGCTGCATTACGATTCAGCGCTTTCCTGGCGCGACTGTAACCTTCGGCGGTACTCCATGGTGCCCGCGGGTCGACAAGCGTGAAAGGAGAACGTGATGCGCTTCAGTCTTCGATGGCTCAGCCTGCTGCCGGTGCTTGCGCTTGGCCTGGCAGTCGCCTGACAGCTACCGGCCAACCAGGCGACTGCCCAGGACCGCCGCGTGACGATCCACGACACTGCCGCGCCCGGCCCGACGTTCGACCCCGACCAGTGGAAGTGGTTCTTCGCGCCCGATCGGCTGGTGGTCACGCGCGGCGAGAAGGTGGAGTTCTACAACCAGGGGGGCAACGATCACCCGCATACGGTGACCAGCCTGGAGCGGGTCGGCAACCCGTTCGCCAGCCCGGTGCAGGTGGTGGCCGGTCGGGTGTTCGACTCCTCGCCGACCCCCGACAAGCTCATCCAGCCCGGCGGCGAGTTCGTGCTGGATACCCGCACGCTGGCCCCGGGGAACTACACCTACTTCTGCAAGCTCCATCCCTGGATGGTCGGCGAGTTCACGGTCGCGCCGTAGGCGCACCCGGCCTGCCCGACCACCGCTCGACGCTCCGTCGGCCGGCCGCGCCCGCGCTCGGAAACGATGCCGGGCGGGGCCGGCCAACCGGTGACGGCGGTCCTGGTTGGAACCTGGCCGGGGGCGAGCTGTGCGCTCGCTGGGGCCGGCGGCTCAGGTCACGAGGTCGGCGAGCTCGGGCACGACCCACTCCGGCCGCTCGCCGCGCTGGACGCGCTGGATGTTCGCGTAGCAGTTGGCGAAGCGGCGCGGCCAGCTCTGCCAGGTCGGGCCGGCCACGTGCGGCGTGAGCACGACGTTGGGCAGGCCGAACAGTGGGTGGTCCTTCGGCGGCGGTTCCTGGCCGAGCACGTCGAGGCCGGCGCCGCCGAGCCGCCCGGTCCGCAGCGCCGCCACCA
This sequence comes from Chloroflexota bacterium, assembly GCA_042408635.1. Taxonomy (GTDB): domain Bacteria; phylum Chloroflexota; class UBA6077; order FW602-bin22; family JBHOQZ01; genus JBHOQZ01. Next base: position 5,321 of record JBHOQZ010000969.1, on the reverse strand, counting down.
GCGCCGCCTCGTCCACCAGCTCGCCGCGCGCCGTGTTCACCAGCACCGCCGTCGGCTTCATCAGCCCGAGCGCGCGGGCGTCGATCAGGCGGCGTGTCGCCTCGCTCAGCGGCACATGGAGCGTGACGGCGTCGGCGGTCGTTAGCAGTTCGTCGAGCGGTAGGTAGCTCACCCCGAGCGCCCGCTCGCGCTCGACCGGCGGCCGCACGGGGTCGTAGTAGACGAGGTGAGCGCCCCAGCCGGTGAGCCGCTCGGCCACGTGCTGGCCGATGCGCCCCAGCCCGACGATGCCCACCGTCGAGCTCCAGATCTCGTAGAGGCGCGGCTGCGACCCGCGCCAGGCGCCGGCGTGGACGAAGGCGTTGTAGTCGGTCAGGTGCTTGAGCGTCGCCAGCAGCAGCATGATCGCGTGCTCGGCGACCGCGATCGCATTGGCACCGCCGTTGACCGCGACGGGCACCCGCGCGGCGCGGGCCCCTTCGAGGTTGAAGTTGTCGTAGCCCACGCTGAGGAGCTGGACGAGCTTGAGGCGGGTCGCCGCGCGCAGCGTCTCGTCGCTCAAGCGCCCCACGAAGCCCAGCAGGTAATCGGCGTCGCGGAGCGCCTCCGGCAGCGCCGCGGGCGGCACGACGTCGAGCCGGAAGCCGGCCGGCAGCATCTGCCGCCCCAGCGCGAGCACATCCGGCTCCAGGTTCGGGTGCTCCGGCATCACGATGTGCGGCTCGGCCACCTCGCACCTCCTCCTCCAGATTCCAGCCGGCGTGCCTGGGGCCCACCATCGGCGGTCGGCATGCTACGCGCGACGCCCCCCGCGGTCAAGCAGCCCGGGCCGGTGCGTCTCCGTACTTCCGGGTGACACGCACCCCGGCTGCGGGAGCTGAATACGGGCAGACCTGGGCAACCAGCGCGGCGACGACGCACCCACCGGGCCGCCCGCGGGTGATGGAGGTTGCGGAATTAGCGCAGGCATGCGATCGGCGGGCTGAAGCCCGCGCGAAGCAACACGTCCGCCGCGTCTGCCCGGGGTGAGCCGCGCGCACCACCCACAGCAGCCTCGTCCCGTTCCGTCCACCCGGTCGCCCAGGGTTCACCCCCGGGCTCAGAGTGCGAAGCCCCCTGCGGCTGCCGCCGCCGCTGCCGCCCCGCCGGGGAGTGAGCAGGTCGCCCAGGGTTCACCCCCCGGGCTCAGAGTGCGAAGCCCCCTGCGGGGGTTAGGACGACCGCCCGTTACCCGGCTTCAGCCAGCCTCGTCCTACCTTCGCGCCGGCTTCAGCCGGCGGGTACCCGCTTGCGGGTGTGGACTGCCCGCACTCTTTCCGCACCTTGCATCAGCCGGCTGAGAGGCGCTCGTCCCAGCCCCGGAGGGGCTTCGCAAACTCAGCCCGGGGGTTCACCCCCGGGCGGCCAGGCGAACGCGGCCGACGCTTCAGCCCGCCGACCGCATGCCTGCGCTAATTCCGCAACCCCCATCACCCGCGGGCGATCGGGCAGGTAGACCGGATCACCCACGACAACCAGGCGGCGCTCGGTTCACTCCCGGGCGACCGGGCAGGCAGGCTCCGCCCAACACCGCGCACAAGCTCGCCGGTCACAGGCGCATGGTGCGGCCGCGGGCGAGCCAGCGGCCGCGGCCGGGGCGGGCGGTGATCTGGCCGCCCTCGAGGACGACCTCGCCGCGCGCGATCGTGTAGAGCGGCCAGCCGCGCACCGTCCGGCCGTCGTAGACCGAGTAGCCCGCCTTCGAGCGCATCGCCGCGCCGTCGACCGTGCGCACCGCGTCGGCGTCCCAGACCACGAGGTCGGCGTCGGAGCCCACCGCGATCGTCCCCTTCCGCGGGTAGAGGCCGAAGAGCTTGGCGGTGTTGGTGCAGGTCAGCTCGACGAAGCGGGAGAGTGAGATGCGGCCCTCGAGCACCCCCTCCGAGTAGAGCATCGGCATCAGCGTCTCCAGGTCGGCCACGCCCTGGCGCACCGTCGCCACGTTCAGCGTCGGGTCGAGCTTCTGGCGCAGCGACCAGGGTGCGTGGTCGGTGCAGACGCAACTGATCGCGCCGTCGTGCAGCCCGTGCCACATCGCGGCCACGTCCAGCGCCTCGCGCAGCGGCGGCGCGCCGACGTACTTCGCGCCGTCCGGCTCCTCCAGCCGCTCGCGCGTGAGATAGAGGTAGAGCGGGCGCGTCTCGACGTAGACCGGCAGCCCGTCCGCCCGCGCGCGCCGGCAGGCCTCGAGCGCCGCCTTTGAGGAGAGGTGGACGACATAGATCGGCGCGTCGGTGGCGCGGCAGAGGGCGATCGCGCGCTCGGTCGCCGCCGACTCGGCGTAGTCGGGCCGGCTGGCGGCGTAGTGGCGGGGCGCGCCGAGCCCGCGCGCCAGCAGCTCCCGGCAGAGGCAGCGGATGATCGCCCCATCCTCGCAGTGGAGGAGCGTCAGCATGCCGCTCGCGCCAGCCAGGCGCATCGCCTCGATGTAGGCCTCGATGCGCTGGTCGAACTGGGGCATCACCATGAAGATCTTGACGCTGGTGTGCCCCTCGGCCGCGAGCGCCGGGATCTCGGCCAGCGACGCCTCCGAGGGGTCGGTCAGGACGGGGTGGAGGATGTAGTCGACGGCGGCGTCGCGCTCGGCGGCGGCCAGGTCGCGCGCCAGCGCGGCGCGCAGCGTCTCGCCCGGCCGCTGGAACGTCATGTTGCCGATCGTGGTGACGCCGCCCGCGATCGCGGCGTGCGAGCCGCTGAGAAAGTCGTCGACCCAGAGCTCGACCCCCGGCTCCGGCTCGCGCGGTGAGGTCAGGTGCACGTGGACGTCGACGCCGCCCGGGAACACGAAGCGGTCGCGGGCGTCGATCTCGCGCCGGCCCTGCATCGCGCCGCCGAGCTGCACGACCGTTCCGCCCTCGACGCCGATGTCGCCCACGCCCATGCTGCCGGGCGTCACGACCGTGCCGCCCCGGATCACCAGATCGTACACCGGACGCTCCTTCCTCGCCGCGCCGGTCATCGCCGAGGCGGCGGCGGCCTCGCCCGCCCCATTGCGCCCTTCTCGGGTTGTCGCCGGCGGCCGGCCTCCGCTCGGGCTCCGCGCGCCGACCGCGATCGTGGCCGCTGGAGCGGGCCGGGATGCCTCAGCGCGCGCGGAGCGCCGTGCCGGCGCGCTCGCCGGTAAGCTCGCCGTTTTCGACCGCGAGCCGGCCGTTGACGACCACGTGCGGGATGCCGACCGGGTACTGGCGCGGCTGCTCGTAGGTCGCCGTGTCGAGGACGGTCGCTGGGTCGAAGACGACGAGGTCGGCCCGCAGCCCCTCGCGGATCAGGCCGCGATCGCGCAGCCCCAGGCTCGCGGCCGAGGCGCCCGTCATGTGGTTGATCGCGGTCTCGAGCGGCAGAACACCCTGCTCGCGCACGTAGCGGCCGAGCACCCGCGGGAAGGTGCCATAAACGCGCGGGTGCGGTGAGCCGCCGAGCAGCCCATCGCTGCCCACCAGGTGGAACGGGGAGCGCATGATCTCGGCGATCTGCGCCTCGTCCATGGTGAACAGCACCATGCCGACGCGCCCCTCCTCCGCCAGCAGCAGGTCGGCTACGTAGTCGAGCGGGTCGACGCGGCGCTCAGCCGCCAGCGCCCCGATCGTGCGGCCGACCGCGCCCGCGTTCGCCTCGCTCACCACCGAGCTCACGTAGATGCGGTCCCAGCCGGCGTGGTCGACCATGTTCTCGAACGGCGCGTCGGGGTCGGCGATCTCGCGGCGCATCCGCTCGCGCTGGGCCGGGTCGCGCAGCCGCGCGAGCAGCGCCTCGGTGCCGCCCGAGTGCGCCCAGGGCGGCAGCACCGCCGAGAGCATCGTGCTGCCGGCGTTGTAGGGGTACTGCTCGAAGGTGACCGGGACGCCATCGGCCGTTGCCCGCTCCATCAGCTCGAGGATGCGCGGCACCTTGTGGCGGTTGCGCGCGCCGATCACCTTGCAGTGGCTGAAGTGGATGCGCGCGCCGCTCGCGCGCCCAACCCGCACGATCTCGGCGTACGATTCCTCGATCCGCGTGCCCTCGCTGCGGACGTGCACCGCGAAGTGGCCGCCGAACTCGGCCACGACGCGGCAGACCTCGATCAGCTCGGCGGTGTCGGCGTAGCAGCCGGGCGGGTAGATCAGCCCGCCCGACAGGCCGAAGCAGCCCGCTTCGAGGCACTCGCGCGTGAGCGCCTGCATGGCGCGCAACTCGTTGGGCGTCGCCGGGCGCTCGTCGGGCCCGACCACGTAGAGGCGGATGCTGCCGTGGGGGGCAGAGAGCGCCAGGTTGATCGCCGGCCGGGCCGCCTGGAGCTGGTCGAGGTACTCGCCTACCGTGCGCCAGTCCCAGGCGACGTCGGGGTCGCCCGCCAGCGCGCCGAATTGCCGCCGCCAGGCCGGCACGTGCTCCGGACGGATCGGGGCGGCGGCCATGCCGTCGAGGCCGATGACGTCGGTCGTCACCCCCTGACGCAGCTTCGGCGCCAGGTCCGGCATGAAGAACGGCGCGAGATCCGAGTGGGTGTGCAGGTCGATGAAGCCGGGAGCAACCGCGAGCCCGGCGGCGTCGAGCGTGCGGACGGCCTCGCGTCCCGTGAGATCGCCCACCGCCACGATCGTGTCCCCGCGCACGCCCACGTCGGCCCTCCGCCCCGGCGCGCCCGAGCCGTCGTAGACCGTACCGCCCGAGATCAGGAGATCGAGCATGGCCATCAGCCCGTCAGCCAACCGCCGTCGACGTTGATCAGCTCGCCCGTCACGTAGTCGGAGGCGCTCGAGGCGAGGAAGATCGCGGTGCCGACGAGGTCGTCGGGCTCGCCGCTGCGGCCCATGGGAATACGGCTCATGATCCAGCGGCGGCGCTCCTCGTTCTCGAAGAGCGGGCGGGTAAGCTCGGTCAGGTAGTAGCCGGGGGCGATGGCGTTGACCTGAATATTGTGGGGCGCCCATTCGAGCGCCATGTTGCGCGTCAGCCCGAGCACGGCCGTCTTCGTCGCGCCGTAGATGCTCGTCTGCTGGATCGCGATCGTGCTCGTGAGCGAGCCGATATGGATGATCTTGCCGCCGCTGCCGCGCTCGATCATCCGCCGCGCCACCGCCTGCGAGAGGAAGAACAGCCCCTTGAGGTTGACGGCGATGATCGCGTCGAAGTCCTCCTCGCTGACGTCGACCGCTGGCCCGCGCCGATTGATCCCCGCGACGTTGAAGAGGATGTCGATGTCGCCGCCGAGCGCCTCGACCGCGCCGGCGTGGGCCTGGCGCACGCCGGCCATGGTGCCGACATCGGCCACCACCGGCCTGGCGGTGCCGCCGGCCTCG
>JBHOQZ010000952.1:0-9640 GCA_042408635.1 Chloroflexota bacterium | reverse complement strand
GCCGCATCCGCCGCTTCACCCGCGGCCGCCCCGGCCGCCGCCTCACCCGCTGCCGCGGCCGCGCCCGCGAACCTCAAGCGCGGCGGCACGCTCAACATCGGGCTCGACGTCGATCCGGGCACGATGGACCCGCGACTGATGACCGATACCTCGGCCTGGAAGATCAACGATTTCGTCTACAACGGTCTGGTCGAGATCGCGCCGGACGTTAAGCCGGTGCCGGGCCTGGCGACGTCGTGGGAGATCTCGCCCGACGGCCTGACCTACACCTTCAAGCTCGCGACGGGCGTGAAGTTCCACGACGGCCAGCCGTTCACCAGCGCGGATGTGAAGTACACCTACGACACCGTGCTCGATCCCGCGCTGACGGCGCCGCTACGCAGCCTCTTCACGGCCATCAAGTCGATCGACACGCCCGCGCCGGACACGGTTGTCTTCACCCTCTCGGCGCCGAACGCGCCGATGCTCAGCTACATGGACCTGGGCATCGTGCCCAAGCACATCGTCGAGGCGGACCCGAAGGCACTCGTCGAGAAGCCGGTCGGCACCGGTCCGTTCAAGTTCGTGAGCTGGGAGAAGCGCAACAAGATCGAGCTTGAGGCGAACCGCGACTACTTCCGCGGCGCGCCCTACGTCGACCGGGTCGTCATCCGCAGCATCCCCGACAACAACGTCCGCGTCGTCGGCCTCGAATCGGGTGACCTCGACCTCATCCACTCGCCGGTGCCGCCCGACGAATGGCTGCGCCTTGAGAAGGACAGCCGGATCAAGGTCTATAAGACGAACGCGCTCGGTTACACGTTCCTAACGCCCAACATCGAGGATCCGATCTTCAGCGACAAGCGCGTGCGCCAGGCGATCGCCTACCTCTCGGATCGCAAGAAGATCGCCAGCTCGATCTTCCTCGACATGGATACGCCTGGCCTCTCCCCGCTCATCCCCGGCACCTGGGCCTATGACGAGACGAATATCCCGCGCTACGACTACAACCCGGAGCGCGCCAAGGCGCTCCTCGCTGAGGCGGGCTGGACGCCGGGGCCGGGCGGCAGCCTCCAGAAGGACGGCAAGCCGCTCAGCTTCACCCTCTCGACCAACGTCGATCCGAACCGCTCGCAGATCCTCGAGTTCCTGCAGAACCAGTACGCGCAGGCCGGCATCCAGGCCGAGGTCAAGGTCTACGAGTGGCCGTCGTTCTTCGCCGACGTGCAGGCCGGCAAGTTCCAGCTCGCGCTGCTCGGCTCGCTCAACCTGGTCGACCCCGACCGGGCGATGTACCTCCACTTCCGCACCGGCGGCCCGAGCAACTTCGCCAGGTACAGCAACCCGCGCGTGGACGAGCTGCTCGACCGCGGCCGCACTCAGCTGAAGCTGGAGGACCGCAAGGCGACCTACGCCGAGGTGGCCCGGATCCTGGCCGAAGACGCCCCGCGCATCTTCCTGCTCTACCAGGGCTACGTCGTGATGCACCGCGCCTACGTCGAGGGCTACGTGCCCAACCCGACCGGCAGCATGAAGTCGGTCGAGAAGGTCTGGCTGAACAAGTAGCCGAGCGCCCCTGCCCACCGCCGACCGGACCAGGCCGCGCGTCGGCGGGGGGCGGGGGACGTGCGGCTGACGGTTGAACCGCGATGACGCGCTACATCGTGCGGCGCCTGCTGCTGCTGCTGCCCGTGCTGCTCGGCGTCTCCGCCATCGTCTTCGCCGTTCTCCGCGCGATCCCCGGCGACCCGGTCATGGTGATGCTGGGCACCGAGGCGGGGGAAGGCGAGCGCGAGCGCCTGCGGGCGGTGCTCGGGCTCGACGAGCCGGTGCCGGTGCAGTTCCTGCGCTTCCTGGTGCGGGTGCTGACCGGCGACCTCGGCCGGAGCATCACGCAGGGGGCGCCGGTGCTCAACCTGGTGCTCGGGGCGATGCCGGCCACCGTCGAGCTGGCGCTGGCGTCGCTGCTGATCTCGCTCCTGATCGCGCTGCCGCTGGGGGTGCTGGCGGCGGTCAACGAGCGCTCGCCGCTCGACTGGCTCAGCATGGTGCTGGCGCTGGTCGGCGTCTCGATGCCGATCTTCTGGTTCGGCATGCTGCTGATCCTGCTCTTCTCGCTCCAGCTCGGCTGGCTGCCGGCGTTCGGCCGCGGCGCCCCGCTGATCGAGGCCGCGGTGGCCGCGCTCGGCGGCAACCCCTCCCCGCTGCAGGACAGCCTGAGCCGGCTGGTGATGCCGGCGCTCGCGCTCGGCCTGAACGCGACCGCGATCATCGCCCGCCTGACGCGCGGCTCGATGCTGGAGGTGCTGCGCCAGGACTACGTCCGCACGGCCCGCGCGAAGGGACTGCGCGAGTGGACGGTGATCGTGCGGCACGGGCTGAAGAACGCGCTCCTGCCGGTGGTGACGGTGCTGGGGCTCCAGTTCGGCGCGCTGCTGGGCGGCGCGATCGTGACGGAGAACGTCTTCGCCTGGCCCGGCGTCGGGCGGCTGGTGGTGGTGGCGATCAACCAGCGCGACTACCCGGTGGTGCAGGGCGGGGTGCTGCTGGTGGCGCTCACCTTCTCGCTTGTGAACCTGGCGGTGGACCTCTCCTACGCCTGGCTCAACCCGCGCATCCGCTACAGCTAGGAGGAGGATCAGGTGCGACCGGCGCGGGGTGCGCGGTGACGGGCGGGGCGGCGGCGGATCGGCTGGCGCTCGGCCGGCCGACGGTGGCCGGCCGGCGCTCGGCCGTGCGGCGGCTGCTCGGGCACCGGGCGGCGGTTGTGGGCGGGCTGATCGTGCTCGTGGTCGTGCTGGTGGCGCTGCTGGCCGACGTGGTCGCGCCCAAGGACCCCTACGCGATGAACATGGCGCAGCGGCTGCGGCCCCCGGCCTGGGATGAGCGCGCGGTGCCGGGCTACTTGCTGGGCACCGACAACTTCGGCCGCGACCTGCTCACCCGCATCATCTACGGCGCCCGGGTCTCGCTGCTGGTGGGGGTCGTCTCGGTCGGGCTGGCGCTCGTGATCGGGGTGACGCTCGGGGCGCTGGCCGGCTACTTCGGCGGCTGGGTCGACCTGGCGGTCAGCCGGCTGATCGATATCTTCCTCGCGTTCCCGTTCGTGCTGCTCGCGCTGAGCCTGGTGGCCGCACTCGGCCCGAGCCGCAACAACGTGATTCTCGCGCTCGGCCTGATCTACTGGACGACCTACGCGCGCGTGGTGCGCGCCTCGGTGCTGGCGATCCGCGAGGAGGAGTACGTGCAGGCGGCGCGGACGTTGGGGGCGCCGCCGCTGCGGATCATCGTCGGCCACATCCTGCCCAACGCGGTGGCGCCAGTGATCGTGATCGCCACGCTGGGCCTGGGCAGCGCGATCACGGCCGAGGCGGCGCTCTCCTTCCTGGGGCTGGGCGTGCAGCCGCCCGAGGCGAGTTGGGGCTCGACGCTCACCTTCGGCCTCCAGTTCCTCCGGCAGGCGCCCTGGCTCTCGACCTTCCCCGGCCTGGCGATCATGCTGACGGTGCTCGGCTTCAACCTGCTGGGCGACGGTCTGCGCGACGTACTCGACCCGCGCCTCGGCACCCTGTAGCATCCGCTCAGACGTGCGACGCCGGCCGGACTTGCCGCGCGGCGGTCCAACGGGCCGTGCCCAGACACGGCCGGGGTGGTCGGCGGACGGGGGCGACGAACGGGGGCGGTGGGATGCAGCGGTCAGATGTGGTACGACTAGGGATCCCGGCCGAGCTGACGGCTCGGGGCAAGGTGCTGTTCGACCAGACGTTCTGGCCGGCGGAGGCCGCGCTGGCGACGATCGATTGGCTGGAGGCGAACGGGGTCGCGGTCGTCGGGGTGGAGCGCTGGGTCGAGGTGAACCGCCTCCCGAAGTGGCAGGGCGCGAGCGACTACGACCACGAGCTGAGTGGGGACTGGGCCGCCTACGTCGAGCTCTGCGCGGTCGACGCCCGCGCCTATGTGCAGCGGCACGCCGAGCTACCGGACGCGCTGTTCGCACTGGGCGCGATGCGAGCGGGCGAGGGCGCGCCGGGCGAGGCGGCCGGTCTGGGGGGCGGAGGTGCGGGCCTGGGCGCCGTGATCGCGTGGTTCCGTCGGCGCTTCGGCGGCTGACAGCACGCGGTGCGGCTCGGGCGGCCGGGGCGCCGGGGGTAGCCGAGGTCTCTGCGGCCGAGAGCGCGCGGTTCGGCCGCGCAATACTGGCACACCAGTTGCCTAGTGAACAGCATCGCGAGTTCTCGATAACGGATGAGGACAGCGCATGCAGAGTACGGGCAGCGCGATGGGCCAGGGCGGCCAGCAGCAGCAGTCGGGTGGCATGGGCCAGGGGCAGGGGCAGTTCCCGCTCAGCAACGCTGAGTACAACCTGATCGCGATCCTGCACAACAAGCTCCAGGCGATCGAGGCGTATCAGAAGTACATGCGCGACGTGCAGGGCGACCAGGAGCTCTCGCAGCTCATCCAGGAGTGCAAGCAGCAGGACCAGCAGCTCGCGCTGCGCCTGCACCAGCACCTGCACCGCATCCACGGCCAGCAGGACGCCGGCCAGCAGCGCGCCATGGGCAGCAACCGCTAACACCGCCCCATCCGACATCCCGGTCAATCTAACATCACGGTCAATTCGAAGCCGCAGGGGAAGTGACCCTGCGGCACTCCCTGTCATACCCTCCCGGTCGTGCGGCACCTCAAGCCCGACTTCCTGCGCGAGATCTCGAACTCCGGCGAGATTGCGCCGGAGGGCGCGCTGCCCCGCCCCTAGACCCAGCCTGGTACTACAATGGGAAAGGTGGGCCGTTGCGAGGTGCCACCTGGGGCCGCGGCAGGGCCGCCGCGGCGCGGGGAAGGAGTTGCAGAGACAATGCTTACGCTCGGCTACAAGGCTTCGGCGGAACAGTTCGCGCCGCGGCCGCTGCTCGATTTCTCGATCCTGGCTGAGGAGATCGGCTTCGACTCGGTGGTCGTGAGCGACCATTTCCAGCCGTGGCGCCACACCAACGGGCACTCACCGTTCTCCTTCGCCTGGCTGGCGGCCCTGGGCGAGCGCACCCGACGCGTCAGGCTCGGCACGAGCGTGGTCACCCCGACCTTCCGCTACCACCCCTCGATCGTCGCCCAGGCGATGGGGACGCTCGGCGCTCTCTATCCGGGCCGGGTCTTCCTCGGGGTGGGCACCGGCGAGTCGCTTAACGAGGTGCCCGCCATCGGCATCGAGTGGCCCCCCTTCAAGGAGCGGTTCGGCCGGCTCAAGGAGGCGGTCGAGCTCATGCGCCGGCTTTGGCGCGAGGAGCGTGTCGACTTCGAGGGCAAGTACTACCGCACTCGCGGCGCCACCGTCTACGACCGTCCCGACGAGATGATCCCGCTCTACATCGCCGGCTCGGGCGCCCGCGCGGCCGAGCTGGCCGGGCAGGTGGCCGACGGCTTCATCTGCACCAGCGGCAAGGCGCGCGAGCTCTACACCGAGACCCTCCTGCCCGCCGTCAAGAAGGGCGCCGAGTCGGCGGGCCGCGATCCGCGCTCGATCGAGCACATGATCGAGATGAAGGTCTCCTTCGACACCGACCTCCAGCGCGCCATGGAGGATACGCGCATCTGGGCCGCACTGGCGCTGCCGCCGGAGGCCAAGACCGGCGTCGAGGACCCGATCGAGATGGAGCGCCTGGCGGCCCAGCTCCCGACCGAGAAAGCCGCCAGCCGTTGGATCGTCACCACCGACCCCGAGGAGATGGTGCAGCGGATCGGCACCTACATCGACTGGGGCTTCACGCACCTCGTCTTCCACGCGCCGGGCGACGATCAGGCGCGCTTCCTGCGCCTCTTCGGCGAGCGGGTGCTGCCCCGGCTCCGCGAGCGCTACGGCGCCGCCACCGGCGAGACGAAGACCGCCGCCGCGACCGATTAGGTAGGATCGCCGTTTACTCGGCGCTGTCGAGGTCGCCGATCATATAGGCGTAGTCGCCGGGGTTGACGCGGCTGAGCGTGCCCCGCAGGAGCACCATCAGGCTGCGCGGGAACGGCGCCCTGATCGCCTCGAGCGTTTCGAAGGTGTGGGGGCTGACCACGCGGCCGAGCACCGTGCCGCCCGGCACCGCCTGGTTGATGCGCTCGAGGCCCACCTCCGGGTAGAGCAGGCCGCCGTGCGACGGCCGCAGCGTCACGAGCGTGCGCAGCACCGTCTGCGGCGGCGGCGGCTCGGGCGCGCCCTCGAGGAGGCCGGCGTGCCGGAGCGTGTTCTGCACGCCGCGCCAGGCGCGCTCGACGTACTCGTCGTCGCGCACGAGACCCCCGCCCAGCTCGACCACGACGACGCGTGCCCCGGCGGCCTGGGCCGCGTCGGAGAGCGAGCCGTAGTTCGTCTGCGAGCGGTAGAGCACCGGGAAGCCGACGGCGCGCGAGAACGCCTCGTCGTTGCGGATGTAGGCGTAATCCACGGTGGGGAAGATGCCGCCGGCGTGCAGGTCGACCAGGTAGTCGAGGTGACGGGCAAACTTGCGCGTCACCACGTCGGCGATCCGCTCGGTGATCCAGCCCGCAGGGTCGCCTGGGAAGACCCGGTTGAGGTTCTGGTCGTCGAGCGGCGTGTGGCGCGAGACCCATTCGAGGGCGAGCGGGTTCACGACCGGCAGCGCGAGGATCCGACCGCGCAACCTGGCCGGATCGACGGTCTCGACGCAGCGGCGCACGACCTCGATCGGGTGGACCTCGTCCCCGTGGACGGCGGCGCTGAGCCCGAAGGTCGGGCCCGGCTGCGCGCCGACCACCTCATGGAGCGCTAGGCGGAGCGGCGCCCCGGTCGCGAGCGTTGCAATCTCCAGCCAACGCAGGTATCTGCCGGGTTGCCGTGACATGGCGCACCTCCGCCTACAGCCTGCTGCCCGCCGCGCCGCCCGGCCGCGCAGTGCGGCGGGCCGGGCGCATCGTAGGCGCCGCCGGCGAGCCTGTCAATCGCCGTCCCCGCCGGACCGGGTCCCGCCACGAGGTACGTGCGCCCGGGCCTGGGCGGCAGACACGACCTCAGGTGGCTACGTCCATATCGCGCCGACCGGCGAAGCCCCCCGCGGCGCCCGGTCAGCGCCTGCCCGGCGGATGGGAGCGACGGGTCCCCTGGCAACCCAGCGGCGGGTCCTACGGATCGCCGGTAGTCAGGCTAGGAGACGTTTCCCATTGAACGCGCACCGGCGCTGGGGCACGATAACCGTGTAACGCCGCTTGGAGGTGCCGGGGATGATGGTGGGTGCAGGCGTCAGCGGATCAACGATCGGCCTGGCGATCGTCGATCCGCGACCGATCTATCAGGCGGGGTTGCAGACCCTCGTCGAGCGCAGCGGCCGGATCTGGGTCGTCGGGACCGCCACGAGCGGCGCCGACGGGCTGGCCCTGATCTCGGCCAGGCGGCCTGACGTGGCGCTGGTCGGCGAGCGGCTGCCCGACGGCAGCGGCCTCGACTTCGCCTGGCAGGTCCGCCAGCTCCACCCCGAGACGGGCCTCGTCCTCCACCTGAGCGAAATCCAGGCGAGCGAATGGCTCTTGATCGAGACGCTCAAGCGCGGCGTGACGGCGCTCGTCGCCTCCGACGCGACCCCGACGGAGCTGATCGAGGCGATCGAGGCGGCCCACTGCGGCGTCTGCCAGGTCTCGCTTGAGGCGGTCGGGCGCGAGCAGGAGCCGGGCCAGCCCGTGCGCGACCTGCTCGGCAAGGGTGCCTGGGCGGAGTCGCTGGCCGACCGGATCAACCGGGTCGGGCTGAGCCCGCGCGAGTCGATGCTGCTCAATCTCATGGCGCAGGGACTGAGCAACAAGGAGATCGCCCGCCGCACCCTCCTCAGCCACCAGACGGTCAAAAACCACGTCTCGAACATCCTGCGCAAACTCTCCGCCAGCAGTCGCACCGACGCGGTCGTGACCGCGATCCGCAACGGCTGGGTCGCCACCCCGACGCTTACGCCGACCAACCCCACCCCCGACCGGCGCGTGCTCCCCTCCACCTCCTCCCGCTGACCGCCGTGGCGACCCGACCCTCCCCGCCGGGCAGGTGGCGCCGATACGGCGTGTGCACAAGTCCCGTTGCCACTCGTCGGATCGGCATCGGGCGCTGCACGCCGTCGATTTGCTCGACCGTCCGGCCCGCCTCGCCCCCGGCGCCCGTGTTCGGTAGCCCGATAGCCCGTGGGGAGGAACGAGAGCTCTCGAATTTGGGTGTCGTGACCTGGCCATCGTGGCCCGGTCCGTGCACCACAGCCACGGCAGCCAAGTGCGCCGGCCACGGACGACGTGCCTGTGAGGGTGGCCGCCGTCGCGTACGCCTGCGCGTGCCGAGCGCCAGCCAGCACCGGCGCGGGCGCGGACGGCCTGCACGCAACTGCCAAGGGGGAACTCGATGATCGAGCTCGGTTATGCGCTCTCCTGCGAGGAGCACGCGCCCAAGAGACCTCGTCCGGTACGCGCAGCGCGCCGAGGCGAGCGGCTCTTCGTTCGCGCTCATCTCCGACCACTTCTATCCCTGGAACGATCGGCAGGGCCACAGTCCGTTCGTCTGGACGGTCATCGGCAGGATCGCCGGGGCGACGCAGCGGCTGCGCCTCGGCACCGGCGTGACCTGCCCGATCATCCGCTGCCACACGGCGATCGTCGCGTAGGTGGCCGCCACCGCCGCCGCGATGATGCCCGGCCGCTTCTTCCTCGGTGAGGGCAGCGGCGAGAACCTGAACGAGCACATCACCGGGATCCGCTGGCCGTCGGTGGCCGTTCGCCGAAAGATGCTGGCCTAGGCGGTCGAGATCATCCGATAGCTCTGGCAGGGCGGCGTCCAGAGCCGCCGCGGCAAGCACTTCACCGTCGAGAATGCCCGCCTCTACACGCTGCCCGACGAGCTGCCGCCGGTCTACCTCGCGGCGAGCGGGCTCGAGTCGGCGACCCTGGCTGGCCGGGGTTCGACCTCATGCGCCGGGCCACCATGCGATCCGATACGACCTCGGCGGTGGTGGACGATCTGCTACGAGACAAGCGGGCGCTCTGGGCGGGCGTGTGGTAGCCGACCTGCGGTGGTAATGCTCGGGTCACCCGGACGGCGGCCGTACCCGCGGCTGGCTAGCCAGACTCTACCGGTGTGCCCCGTGCCATGGCGCGGGGCACGGGCCACCGATGTACGATGGAGGACGGGACGCTCGGGAGGAAGTGAGGCAGGCGCGAGATGGAGCAGAGGCGTGGCGAGGGAATCAGCGAGCCGGTGCAGTGTCCGGCGTGCGGCCACGAGGTGCGGCAGCCGGAGGTCGTGACCAGCGTCGATCCGCTGACCGGGCAGGCCGAGCCGAACGAGGGTGCGCGCTACCACTGCAGGCACTGCGGCCTCGTCTTCAGCCTTGAAGAGGCGCGCGAGGAGTAGCCGGCCCACCGGCCTGTCAGGCACCTGCAGGCGGCCGGATCGCAGGCGACAGCGTGGTAAGGCCCGGCGGCCGCCGTCGCAGGCACCGGAAGCGACCGGCCCCGCCGACCCCCGCGTCGTCGGTGGCCGGCGGCGCGGCTGCGGGCGACGCACGGCCAGAGGTAGCGGCGCGCCAGCCGATGCTACCGTCAGGCGGGTCGGCGCCATGGCGTGCGGCGCGGGCGATGGGTCCGGCCGGGTCGCTTGCGTCAGCGGGGCAGTGGGATCGCGAGCGAGCGGGGC
>JBHOQZ010000945.1:0-12097 GCA_042408635.1 Chloroflexota bacterium | reverse complement strand
CGACCCACCGCTGCCGCTCGCCAGCCCACCCGGATCGGCCGGGCTTGGTGCCGTGAGCACCGGCGAGGGCAGGGCCGGCCTTGGTGTAGCGGTGGGGGGGGCCGGTGGCCGCGTAGGCGATGCGGTTGGCGGCGGCGGTGTGGCTGTGCGCGGCACGGCATCGTCGGCTGCCGCGTTCGGCCGAACGGTGGGGGTGGCCGGTGCGGTCGGCGTGGCGACGGCCGGCAGCAGCCGCGCCGTGTCGGAGACCGGCTCGGCCGCATGGGGCACCGGAGCGGGTAGCTCCACCACCCGCTCGGCCGGCGCGACCTCGACATAGTCGCTCAGGCGGTTCGAGGGCGGCGCGTCGAGCTCGGGGAGTGGCGCAGGCAGGTGTGCCGCGAAGCCGGTGGCAGGGCCCGGGCCGGGCGCGGCGCCGAGCGCCGCCAGGCACAGGCAGACTCGAAGAGCAGACTTCGTCATTGGTGTTTCGATCCTCACCCCGCCGCGACGCAGGGCGTGATGGCAGACCCAATCGGCACCGCACGCGGGGCTCCAGTCCAGCCTCTGGCGAGCGGGCGGGGCCGGTTGCATCGGCCGGGTCTCGGCGCCGGTGAGGGGGCAGCGACCGAAACTCCTGGCCGACTGTACCCCAATCGAGCGCCCGGCGTCAAGGCGAACGCCACGCCAACATCGGCGCTCCGTTCGGGCTGCCCCGAACAGGCTACTTTCCCACCCCGGCGCAAAACCCACAGGTTCGGCCGCGGCGGCGCGCCCGGGGAGCGGGCCGGAACGCTCGGTCGCGCTCGGGTGCGGCCGTGGGCGCTCGGACGAGGCTTGACGCTCTCCAGGCCGCCGCGTAGCATTAGCCCGGTCCTGAGTTGCATGGTGTGGCCGGAGGTTGCGCCGCTGGGGCGCCTCTGCGCGGAGGAGAGAAGCAAGTCGATGCCTGCCAGGAAAGCAGTTGGTCTGTTGATGTTGGTGCTCGTCGTGCTGGCGGCCGGCGCCGGCTGCCAGCAATCGACCACGGCAGCCGTGGCGGCCAAGGCCGGGGTGGCGACGCTGAAGAGCACGCCCGCCGCGGCTGACTCGTCGCTCCCCGTGGTCGAGCTGCCGGTGCTGCGGGCGCGCCAGGAGGCGAAGGACACCAGCTTCCTGGTGATCGACGCGCGCCAGCCGCATGAGTACGCGACCGGCCACATCCCCGGCGCGATCAACGTGCCCTACACGCAGCTCGAGGCAATGATCGGCCAGTTGCCGCGCGACAAGGAGCTCATCGTCTACTGCTACGGCAAGGGCTGCGGCATCTCGAAGGCGGTGGCGATGAAGCTGGCCCAGAGCGGCTTCCCGAAGGTGGCGGAGCTCGACGGCGGCGTCAGCGAGTGGAAGCTGCTCAACCTCCCTGTCGAGCAGTAGGCCGATGAGCAGCACGCCGGCCGAGCGCTGCCGAGCCGTCATCGAGGCGCTGGACGCGATCGCGCCCGACCACGTCCTCTACCTGCCCAGCAGCACGCTCGCCTCGATCATCGACCACGCGGCGCAGATGCCGGGCGTGCGCGCCTTCCCGACGACGCGCGAGGACGAGGCGGTCGGGATCGGGGCGGGGCTGGCACTGGGCGGCGCCCGGCCGGTGCTGATCATCCAGGATAATGGGCTCGGCAACGCGCTGACGGCGCTGACGACCTTCCCGCAGGCGTATCACATCCCGCTGCTCTTGATCGTGTCGATGCGCGGCGGGCTGGGCGAGTACAACTCGATGATCCACACGTTCTGCGAGCACGCCGAGGCGATCGCGGATACCGCCGGGCTGCGCCGCTTCACGCTCGACGGCTCGCTCCCGCTCGACGGGTGGCGCTGGAGCATCGAGCAGGCGGATGAGTACGCTCGGATCACCCACCGGCCCGTGCTCGTCTTCGTCAACCTGATGGGAGGCTAGCGGGATGGCCGACGCGGCGCTGACCCGGCTCGCCGCCCTGCGGCAGATCGTGGCGGTCTATCCTGAGGCGCCGACGGTCGTTACCCTCGGCGCCACCACGCGCGAGCTCGTCTCGCTCGGCCGGGCGCCGAACCATCTCTACGTGCTCGACAGCATGGGGCTGCCGCCGGCGATCGGCGTCGGCCTCGCGCTGGCGCTCGCCCGGTCCCGCTTCGAGAAGGTCGTGGTGATCGAGGGCGACGGGAGCCTCCTGATGGGCCTGTCGATCTTCGCCACCATCGGCCACTTGCAGCCCGACAAGCTCGTGCTCATCACGCTCGACAACGGCACCTACGCCTCGACCGGCGGTCAGCCGACCGCCGCGCCGGCGGTCGACCTGACCGCCATGGCGCGCGCCGCCGGCATGCAGGCCGAGGACGTGAACGCCCCGGCCGAGCTGCAGCCCGCCCTCGAGCGCACCCGCACCGCCGAGCGGGCGGCCTTTTTGCGCGTCGGGATCGACCGAACAGGGCAGAAGACGCCCTACTTCCTCGAAGACCCGGTGATCCTCGGCCACACCTTCGTCGAATGGCTGAAGGCGAACCGCTGATCCCGGCCGCGCCCACGCTTCGGCCGCGCCGACCCTCCGCTGATCTTCAATCGCCGCGCGGCGCCCTGACCCCCGCCGGAGCGCCGACCTGCGCCGACAGCGGCGCCCGCTCGGCCACCGGAGCGCGGAGGAAGCCGCCGAAGGCGAGCATGAGCAGAAGCCCGGCCAGCGCCTTGAGCGGAAGGTAGGTGCGCCACTCCAGCGGCAACCATTCGAGCGGGATGGCGAGGAGGATCCAGGCCGCGAACAGCAAACCGGCCGGCACCGGGCAATGGAGATGCTGTGGGAACTCCGCCGGGCCGGCGCCGCGCTGTTGCCCGCGAGTACCCCCCCTGGCTGAGGTTGCCGAGCCCCTGGGCACCTGCTTGCTGGCGGGGGGCCGAGACGAGCCCGCGTGAGCCGGCTGAAGCCGGCTTCGCAATCTAAGCGCGGGGACCAATCCCCGCCCGGCCGGCTGACAGGGCTGCAGCTCTATGCCCCTGGAGGCCATCGGCTGGGTGCCGCTGACCGACGGATCGGGTGTCGATGTCGCGAACCCGAAGACACGGGCGAGCGCCCAGGGGATGCCGACCAGCACCCAACTCTGGTAATGCTCCCAGGCGACCGCGGCCACCAGCACGCCGGCGGCGAGCCAAAGCCCCAGCACGCCCGGCCAGTCGACGTCGGCCGGCCGGCATGGTGAGAGGGCGAAGGCGAGCCCGAGCACGCCAAGCATCAGCGCGAGCTGGAGCAGGCGCCACTCGGGTGGCAACGCGGGCGCGGCCGCCGACGAGTACGCCTCGGCCGGGCCGGCCCACAGCCGCACGGCCCAGCCGGGCAGCGAGACGTTGACGTAGTGGAAGCTGCCGGTGAGGAGCTGGGGCAGCACCTCGGCGAAGAACGTACGCGTCGAGGCGGCGCCGGCGACGGCGAACTGGAGCGCGAGCCAGAGCGCGGCCGCCGCGCCGAAGGCGAAGGCGAGCGCAACCCGCCGCGCCTTGAGGAACCCCAGGCCGATGAAGACGGGTGAGAGCTTCCACGTGGCGGCGAGGCCGAGCGCGAGCGCGACCCCCAGCATACCCGGCAACCCGCGACCCACGCGCACGAGCGCCCAGAGGCCCAGCGTCAGCCAGAGCAGGATCAGGCCGTCGGCCTGGCCATAGTAGAAGCAGATGTGGAGCGGACGGCAGGTGCCCAGGATGAGCGCCGTCGCCTCGGGCCACCAGGGGGGCGGGCCAGCTAGACGCCAGAGCAGGGCGAGCGCCAGCCAGACGCCGAGGTGGTTGAGCGTGAGCCAGCCGAGCTTGGCGGCCGGCCAGTCGAGCGGGGCGAACGGCGCCGAGGCGATCGCGCCGATCGGCGGCTGGATGAACGAGTTGTAGGTGTCGGTGTAGAAGAACGTGTCGCCAGGGGGGATCGAGCCGCCGGCCACGGCCGCGGCCCTGCCCTCGGCGCGGTCGTAGAGGTCGCCGCCGGTCAACAGCAGCCTGGCGCCCGCCCAGTTGATTGCATAGTCGTGGACGAACGCTTCGGCCAGCGGCTGCCACCAGCCGAGGTAGAGGTAGAGGGCGAGCCCGCCGGCGACGGCGAGCCCGCGCAGGGGCCGGGGCAGCCGCCCGGTTGTCACCGGGGCCACCCCTGCGCTAGAGTAACGCGATGCAGGCGTTGGACCCGAACCTGGCCCACCCCGCCGCCGCGCCAGCCGACGCGGGCGAGCAGGAGTACGCCGTCAATCCCCCCTCCGAGGCGTCGGCGCGCGCCGCTCGCTCGCTCGCCCGGCGCCTCGAGTGGCGCGGGATCGTGTTCGTCGTGGCGCTGTTCCTCGCCCTGCGCCTCTACTTCTCGCTGGTCGGTGCGCTCACGTTCAGCGTGGCGCCGCCGGAATGGGCGAACGTGCCCGAGGTGCAGTTGCGCGGGATCGCGCCGCTGGGCGAGGGGCCGGCGGCGCTCTGGCTGGGCGTCTGGGTGCGCTGGGACGCCAACTGGTACCTCGAGATCGCGACCGAGGGCTACGAGGCGGGCGACGGCAGCGTCGTCTTCCCGCCGCTGCTGCCCTTGCTGGCGCGCGGGGTCGGCGCACTGCTGGGCGGGGATCCGCTGCCGGGCGCGCTGCTCGTCGCCAACGTCGCCTGCCTGGCCGCGCTCCTGCTGTTCCACCGGTTGGTGCGGCTCGACGAGGGCGAGGCGACGGCGCGGCGGGCGCTGCTCTGGCTGGCGCTCTTCCCCACCAGCTTCTACCTGTTCGTACCCTACACCGAGTCGCTCTACCTGACGCTGGTGCTGGGCGCGTTCCTGAGCGTGCGGACCGGCCGCTGGCCGCTGGCGATCCTGCTCGGCGCCCTGGCGGCCGTGACGCGCGTGCCGGGCGCGCTCCTGACGGTGCCGCTCGTGCTCGAGCTCGCGCACGAGCCGCTCCAACGCTGGTGGCGCCTGAAGCGGATCGACGCGGCCGAGCTGCGCGCGCTGGCACTGAGGGCGCTGCCGGCGGCGCTCATCCCCGGCGCGCTCGGGCTCTACGCGGCCTACGCCTACGTCGTCGTGGGCGACCATCTGCTCTGGAAGCACCTCGAAACGCTCTGGGAGCTGCACTGGGCGCCGCCCTGGGTCGGGCTGCTCGGCGACGCGCGGTTCGTCCTCGACCCGCCAACGCTGGTGGGCGACGCGCCCGTACCGTGGATCAACGAGGGGACGAACCGGACCGGTCCGCTGGTCGACCTGATCGTGGGCGTGCTGTTCGCCGGGTTGGGGCTGGTCGGGCTGGTGCGGCTGCGGCCAAGCTACAGCGCCTATTTCTGGCTCATGCTGCTCAGCGGCATGACGAAGGTGGACGCCTACGACCTCACCCAGAGCCTGGCGCGCTATGTGCTGGTGATCTTCCCGGGCTTCCTGCTGCTGGGGCTCGTGCCGCTGCCGCGCTGGCTCGGGGCTCCGCTGATCGCGGCCGCCGTGCTCGTGCTGGGCGGCCTGGTGGCCGCGTTCGTCCACTGGTGGTGGCTCTGGTAGCGTGGCGGCGGTGCGACCGATCAGGTGCCGTACTCGCGCAGGGTCAGGCGGCTGAGGTGCTCGTCGGCGGAGCGCTCCCAGGCCTGGATCATCTCGACCCATTCCGGGTGGCCGCGCTCGGCGGCGAGCCGGCGCAGGCGGCCGAGATCCCGCTTGATCGTGTTGCCCATGTTGAGGCTGTCTCGGAGCTGCTGTCGATCCATCCCTGCTATTATAGGCGTCCGACGCGGGGGATGACGAAGAGAGGATGTACGAGCGCCCGCCTCGGGTGCCCAGGCGCCCGGACTACGTGAACCAGGACGCGAGCACGCTGACGACGTTCCTCATCACCTTCGCGCTCCTCGTCGTCGTCGCGGCCGTCCTCTACCTCGGCTCCGCCGTGACCGTGCCCCAGCTGCCGGACCTGCGCGGCGTGCCGATGCTCAGCCAGGTCGCCGCGCCCACCGCGGCGGCCGGGCCGCCCGCCCGTCGCACGCCCACCCCGGCACCCACCCCCACCGAGGGGCCGACCCCGACCTCGAGCCCGGTGCCGCGCCGCACCGCGAAGATCGCCAACACCGACGGCGTAGGGGCCTACATCTGGCAGGAGCCGGGCAAGAACCGCCTCACCGCGTGGCCCGACAACACGATCCTCGAGCTGCTCTCCGACGAACGCCCGTCGGCCGACGGCAAGACGTGGCGGCGCGTGCGCGATCCGCGCGGCCGCGAGGGCTGGATTCCCGACATCTACCTCATCGTGAACGAGTAGGCGCCGGGCCGCCGAGCGCGAGCGTGGCTTCAGCCGCCACGTTGCCCAAGTGCACTGGCATCAGCCGGCCGACCGAGCGGCGGTGTCAGTCGGCTCAGGGCAGGGTCAGGATGAGCGGGTCGCCGTCGGTCACGGCGATCGTGTGCTCGAACTGCGCCGAGCGCTTGCCGTCGGCGGTGCGCACAGTCCAGCGGTCGGCCATCAGCCGGGTCTCCGGGCGGCCCTCGTTGACCATCGGCTCGATCGTGAAGACCATGCCGGGACGCAGCGGCTCGCCGGTGCCCGGCTGACCGTGGTGGAGCAGGAACGGGTCCTCGTGGAGGGTGCGCCCGACGCCGTGGCCGCCATACTCGCGCACGACCGAGAAGCCGTTGGCCTCGGCGTACTGCTGGATGGCGGCGCCGATGTCGCCCATACGCTTGCCGGGTCGCGCCTGCTCGATGCCGAGCTCGAGGCAGCGCTGCGTCACCGCCAGCAGATGCCGGGCGACCTCGTCCACCTCACCCACGGCGTAGGTGACGCAGGCGTCGCCGATCCAGCCCTTGTAGCGCACACCGATGTCGATGCCGATGATGTCGCCCGCCTTAAGCCGCTCCTTGCCGCTGGGGATGCCGTGGACGATCACGTCGTTGACCGCGACGCAGATCGTGGCCGGAAAGGCGGGCTGGGCGGGCCGGCCGCGGCGCGCGCGGGCGGCCCCGTAGCCCTTGTAGGCCGGGGTGGCGCCTCGGCCCCGGATGTAGTCCTCGGCGATCCGGTCGAGCTCGGCGGTCGTCACCCCCGGCTTCACGTAGGGGGCCAGCGCCTCGTAGGTGCGCGCGACGATCCTGCCCGCCTCGCGCAGGCCGGCGATGTCCGCTGGTGTCTTGTACGTCACTGCCATACGCACAGTATCAGGCCATCGGGTGACATTCGTCGACGGGGTCGGCCCACGCCTCGTGGAAGATCTGCACGGCGTCGTTGTTCCAGACCTCGGGCGGACCGATCACGCCCTCGAGCTCGCGCAGGCAGCGGTAGCGACCGGCGAAGTAGATCAGCGGCTCCCCGGGCGCCCCGCTCTGGAGCCGCGTGACCCGGCCCAGCACGATCACGTGGTCGCCCCCGTCGACGATCGACTGCACCCGACAATCGATGGCGGCAAGTGCGCCGTGGATGAACGGCGGCCCGTCGGGCTCGCCCCGGTCGAAGCTGAGCGAGGTCGGCTCGGGTCCGGTCTTGGCACCCGCGAAGTAGCGCGAGATCGACTCCTGGGCGTCGCTCAGGATGTTGATCGCGAACTCGCCCGCTTGCTGGATGAGCCCGCACATGCGGGCGCGCCGATCGACGCAGACGAGCACCAGCAGGGGATCGAGCGAGACCGAGGTGACCGAGTGGGCGGTCATGCCGTGGGTGAGGTCGCCCACGCGGACGGTAATCACGGTGACGCCGGTCGCGAAGAGGCCCATGGTGCGCCGAAACGCCCGCGGATCGATCGCCTCCGCCTCGGCCGCTCCGCCCGACACGACCTGCCCGCTCGCTCCGCCTCCGGCCGTCATCCTCGTCACCGTCCTGCGCCACACCCGGCGCGTCCGCTCTCCGCCTGCACCAGGCCGCTGCCATGCCGCTCCAATTCCATCCTAGCACGACCCGCCAGCGCCGAGGCGCTTGGCGGAGCAGGGAGCACGCCGCAGGTCAGTCGGCCGTGTGGCCGAGATAGACGGCCTGCACGGCGGGGTCGGCGGCGAGCTCGACGGCCGAACCGGAGCGCACGACCCGGCCGTTCTCGAGCAGGTAGGCGCGGTCCGCCACCCGCAGCGCCTGACGCGCGTTCTGCTCGACGACGAGGATCGTGGTGCCCGCGGCGCGCAGCCAGGCCACGGCGGCGAAGATCTCGCGCACCACGAGCGGGGCGAGCCCGACCGAGGGCTCGTCGAGCAAGAGGATGCGCCCCCGCGCCATCAGCCCGCGGCCGATGGCGACCATTTGCTGCTGCCCGCCCGAGAGCGTGCCCGCCCGCTGCGCCCGCCGCTCGCGCAGGATCGGGAAGAGCTCAAAGACGCGCTCGAGGTCGGCGCGCAGCTCGGCGCGCGGCGTGCGCCAGTAGCGATGGAAGGCGCCGAGCCAGAGGTTGTCCTCGACTGTGAGCTCGCCGAAGAGCTGCCGCCGCTCGGGCACGTGCACGATCCCGCGCCGCACGAGCCGTTCGGCCGGCTGCCCGGTCACGTCCTCCCCGGCCAACACGATGCGGCCGCCCGCCACCGGCAGCAGCCCGCTCAGCGCGCGCAGGAGGGTCGTCTTGCCGGCGCCGTTGGCGCCGATCACGGCCACGATCTCGCCGGGAGAGACGTGGAGCGTCGCGCCCCGCAGCGCCTCGATACGGCCGTAGGCCACGCGCAGGTCCACTACCGCCAGCAGCGGCGCCGGGAGAGAAGCGGCTGCCTCGCTCACCGTGGTCGCCTCCCTTCCCCACCCGGGTCCAGCGTCACCGGCAGCAGCCGGTCAGCCCGGCGCCGCGGAGCGGACCAGCTCCGGCAACGCCCGGCAACCGCCTGGCGCAGAGATCCTGCGCATCGGGGCGGAGGGCAGGGTGGTCGACGTCGAGGACGTCGCTGGCCTCGAGGTAGGCAGTCAGCGGCGCCGGGGTCTGCAGTCGAAAGCCGCCGGTCTCGCCAGTGGTCACGGCGCTACCCCTCCTCGCCCAGATAGGCCGCAATGACGCGCGGGTCGCGCTGGATCTCGGCCGGGGGGCCCTCGGCGATCAATTCGCCGTAGTTGAGGACGCTGACGCGGTCGGCCAGGCGCATCACCAGCTGCATGTCGTGCTCGACCAGGAGCACCGCCACACCGTCGTCGCGGATGCGGCGCACCAGGCGCACGAGGTCGGCGCGCTCGGCGCCGCTCAGCCCCGCCGCCGGCTCGTCGAGCATCAGCAGGCGCGGGGCGGTGGCGAGCGCCCGCGCGACCTCGACCGCCCGCTGGCGGCCGAATGGCAGCTCCGACGCCTCGCGCTCGGCCACGTCGAGCAGGCCCAGCCGGTCGAGCGTCGCCAGCGCCGCCGCGCGCGCCGCCCGCTCGCGGTTCACCAGGCCGGGCAGCCGGAGCATCGCCGCGACGAATCCGGGTCCGCCGGTCGCGGCTTGGGCGGGCGGGGCGCCCAGCGACACCCCGCGGTGCGCTACCTCGTAGGCGACCTGCACGTTCTCGAGCACGGTCATGGCGCCGAAGAGCTGCACGTTTTGGAAGGTGCGGGCGATGCCGCGCCCGGCGATCCGATGGGTGGGCAACCCGGTCACGCGCTCGCCGTCGATCAGCACGTCCCCCGCGTCCGGGCGCAGCACACCGCCGAGGATGTTGAAGAGCGTGGTCTTGCCGGCGCCGTTCGGGCCGATCACGGCGAGGATCTCCCCCGGCCAGATCGCCACATCGACGCCCCTGAGCGCGGTGACGCCGCCGAAGTGGCGCGTGATGGCCCGGCCCTCGAGGAGCGGGGCGGCGGCCGGGGCCCGCGCGGGCGCGGCCGCCGGCGACACCTCAGCCATCGCCCGAGACCTCGACGGCAGCCGGCCGCGCCTCCTCAACCGACCTGCGGGCGCCGGGCGGGCGGAGACGACGGGCGAGCTCGGGCACCACGCCCCGCGGCAGCCCCAGCATGATCGCTACCAGCAGCAGGCCAAAGACGACCAGCTCGACCTCGCCACCGGCGTTGGGCAGCAGGGCCGGCAGCACGGCGCGGATGAGCTGGCTCAGGAAGAGCACGAGCGTGGCACCCAGCAGCGCACCCCAGACGCTTGCCATGCCGCCGAGCGCGACCATGACCACGAGCTCGACCGAGAAGAGGAAGTTGAACGACTTGGGGCTGACGAACGTCACGTACTGCGCGAACAGCCCGCCGGCGAGGCCGGCGTAGAGCGCGCTGAGGGTGAAGACGCGCAGCTTGTAGCTGCCGGTGTCGATGCCGAGCGTCTCGGCCGCGATCTCGCTGGCGTGCAGCGCGCGCAGGGTGCGTCCGACCGCCGATCCGACCAGGTTGAGCGAGAGCAGCAGCACCAGCGCCGTCAGCGCGAGCACCAGGTAGTAGAACTCGCGGTCGCCGCTGAGGGGCAGGCCGAACAGGTCGGGTCGGGGGATGCCCGAGAAGCCGCTCGGGCCGCCCGTCAGCGGCACCAGCTCGAGCATGGCGATGTTGGCGATGATGCCGAAGCCGAGCGTGCCGATGGCGAGGTAGTGGCCGCGCAACTGGAGCAGGATCGCCCCGATCGGGTAGGCGAGCGCCGCCGTGATGAGCGCGGCGGCCAGCAGCCCGAGCCAGGGCGAGAGGCCGTAGCGCCCGGTGAGGATGCCGCAGGCGTAGGCGCCGATGCCGTAGAAGGCGGCGTGGCCGAGCGAGATCTGCCCGGCGTAGCCCGCCAGCAGCGAGAGCCCGATTGCGACCATCGCCCAGATGCCGGCGACGATGAAGGAGCCCTGCCAGTAGCCTCCCAGCCACGGGCCAACCGCCGCCAGCGCCACGACCAGCAGCAGCACCGGCACGGGCGGGGCAGCCGCGAGCGCGGCCACACCGTTGCGCCGCACCGCCTGCTCGCCCATCCGCTTGCCTCCGCGTCTCTCTACGCCCGTTCCCCATCACGGGCTCCGCGGCCGAGCACCGCCGCTTCCGTTCGACCGCCGCCCCGCGCCTGGGCTCCCCGCCGTGGCGGCCAGATCGGGGCCAGCGCCGATTCCCCGCGCCGACCGCCCCGGCCCGCGTCCAGCCCATCTCCCGCCCGCGCGAGACGTAGCCGGGGTAGCGGTCGCCCCCTAGAGCCCGGCCCGCTCCTCGCCGCGGCCGCCGAGGTAGCCGAAGCGGCGGGCGAGCAGAACCGCGAGCAGGACGACGAACGCCACCGCGTCCTTGTAGGCCGAGGTGAGCGCCCCGGCCGTCACCGACTCGAGCGCGCCCAGGAGGAGACCGCCGCCGACCGCGCCGACCGGGCTGGTCAGCCCGCCCATGATGGCGGCCACGAACCCCTTGAGGCCGAGCCCGAGGCCCATGTCGTAGGAGGCCGAGATGATCGGCGCGATCACGACCCCGCCGGCCGCCCCGACCGCCGCGCTGAGCGTAAAGGCGAGCAGCGCCATGCGCGGCGGCGCGATCCCCATCAGGCGGGCCGCCATCGGGTTGACGGCGCAGGCGCGCAGCGCGCGCCCGAGCATCGTCCGCTCGAAGAAGAGCCAGAGCGCGGTCAGCAGCGCGGCCGTCGTGGCCAGCACCCAGAGGCTCTGTCGGGTCAGCACGGCCGGGCCAAGGTCCAGAGGCGGCCCCGGTGTGAACGTGGGCAGGGCGTAGGGGCTCGAGCCCCAGGCGATCAGCGCCGCCCCGCGAATCGCGATCGAGAGGCCGATCGTGATGATGATGAGCGTCAGGGCGGGCGCGCCGCGCGCCGGGTAGAGCGCGGCGCGCTGCATGAGCGCGCCGAGCGCGGCGGTGATGAGCACCGCGCCGACGAAGGCGACGACCGCCGGCAGCGCCTTGCTCAGCGTCACCGCCAGCAGCGCGCCCAGCATGGCGAACTCGCCCTGGGCGAAGTTGATGACGCCCGTGACGTTGTAGATCGTCACGAAGCCGAGCGCGATCAGGGCGTAGATGCTGCCGAGCGTCACGCCCGTGACGAGCCACTGCGGGAGCTGAAGCCAGAGGTCCACACCCCTCCCTGCCCGGTCTGCGCTACTGGGCCAGCTTCCACTGGCCGTTGTCGATGCGCACCATCACGACGGCGCGCTTGTCGAGGCCGTTGTGGTCGTCGGCCGACATGTTGAAGACGCCGCTGATGCCGGGGAAGTTCTTGATGTTCTCGATCTCGTCGCGGATCCTGGCGCGATCGGTGCCGGCCTTCTCCATGGCGGT
>JBHOQZ010000942.1:0-3061 GCA_042408635.1 Chloroflexota bacterium | reverse complement strand
CCCGCCCCGCACCCGGTCGCGCGAGCGGCTCGACGCCGCCGGCCTCGACCGGCGGCTGCTGGCGGCGAGCCCGGCGGACCTCGCCCGGCTCAACCGCTGGCTGGGCGGGTATGCCGTCACGCTCGGCGGGCTCGACCGGCTCACGCGCGACGTGCCCGCCGGCTCGACGCCGCGCGTGCTGGACGTGGCTGCCGGCGGGGGCGACATGGCGTGCACGATCCGGCGGTGGGGGCGCCGCCGTGGCCTGACGGTGGAGTGCGTGGCACTCGACCTGCGTCCCGAGATAGTGGCCAGCGCGCCGCACCAACATTGTGGCGCCGCGCGCTGGGTCGTCGCCGATGCGCGGGCGCTGCCGTTTCGCAAGGGGGAGCTTCGACGTGGCCGTCTTCTCGCTCCTGCTCCACCACCTGGACCCCGGCCCGGCAGCGGCCGCGTTGCGCGAGCTGCGGCGCGTGGCCCGGCGCGGCATCGTCGTGAACGACCTCACCCGCACCTGGGCCGGACTGGTCGGTCTGGCGCTGCTGCTGCCGCTGCTCGCCCGCAGTTGGATCACGCGGCACGACGGCCTCGTCTCCGTCCGCCGCGCCTATACTCCGCCCGAGCTGCGGCGCCTCGCCCGGAGCGTGGGGCTGGACCACCTCCACAGCGCCGGCTGGCTCGGCGCGCGGGTGGCGCTGTGGGCCGAGGTGCGCGCCTGACGCCCGGCGGACTGGAGCAGCCGACCACGCTCGCGCTGACCAACTCCTTCGGCTCCGGCGGCACCAACGCTTGCCTCGTCCTGCGCCGCCGGGATTGACGCCAACCCCTGTGGGCACCGCCTCCTCGTCCAGCGGGCGCCGGCCAGCGGGGAGGCGCCCCGATCCCGGCTTGGTCCGCATGTGCGCCTGCCCCTCATCAGCTGGGCGTCACCGAGCGGGCGGGTTGCCGGGGCTAATGCAAGGTGCGGAAAGAGTGCGGGGGTGATTGTCGGCCGGCTGAAGCCGGCGCGAAGGCAGGACGAGGCCGGCTGAAGCCGGGACTCCGCGGGATTGTCCCTTCGCGCGGGCTTCAGCCAGCCGACCGTACCCCCGTGCTAATTCGGCAATTTCCATCAGCCCGCGGACCGCCCTCACGGGTGGCAGCGCCCGCACGGCTCGTAGCCGGCGCGCAGGGCGTCGGCGCGCGAGGGAAACGCCACGAGCTTGGCCGGCTCGATCCGAGCGACCAGGGCGCAGTCGGGCCGGTGCATGCTCCTGCCCGTCTGGCTCGCCACCACCGGCCCGGTTGTCGGCGCGGCCCGGGCTGCCGAGGTGCCACGCGCGCCGGTCGCCGATCGCTTGCCGGGCTTGGGCGCGGGGGCGGGCGAGCGCGCGGGGAGGAGCTGGCCGACCGGACCCATCAGCCGCAGCCAGGCCGGCCAGGCGGACGGCGTGCCGCCGCCGTTCGCGCCGCCGTTGGTCCCCCGCGGCCGGGCGCCATCGCGCTCGGGGCGCACGAAGAGCAGCCACCACGGGCGGCCGCCCGCGGCCGACTTCGGCTCACCAGCGTGGCCGTTCTCGGGTGTGGGCAGGTGCTCGCGCCACCACTCGGTGACGGCCGCGGCGCGCACGCTCAGGCGCGGTGCAAAGCGCGGCGGCCAGAGCCGGTCGATAGGCGGCACGGCGGCCCCATCGGCGCAGCCCCGCCTGAGCACCGAGAGGAGGTCGGCCAGGCCGGGATCGCCAAGCGCCTCGAGCTCCGCGAACAGCGCCGAGCGGGCGGGCTCGCGGAAATCGGCCGGGCGGAAGAGGAGGTTGTCGCCGTTGTTGTGGCGCTGCCAGAGCGCGGGCTCGAGCGCCAGCGCCAGCAGCGCCACCAGCACGACGAGCGCGGGAAAGCGGTCGATATCAGGGCCGAAGTCGCGCGGCGTGCGGCCGGGGTGCTGGTAGGCCGGGTGGCCGACCTCGCTGCCGGGCAGTCCCCCGAGCGCGGGCACGAACATGCCGTCGTAGTCGACGAGCTGGAGCGTGTCGCCATCGACGAGGACGTTGCCGTGCTGGAGATCGCCGTGGGCGATGCCGGCGGCGGCCAGCTCGGAGGAGAGCGCGGTCCAGCGCGTGGCGAGGTCGCGCAGCCGCTCGGGCTGCTGCAGGTGGGCCTCGACCCAGGCATTGAGCGGCTGTCCGGCGACCCAGGCCATCTTGACGATCGGGTACCACTGGCCCCGCACCAGCACGCCCCGCTCGACGAACTCGAAGCCGACGATGGAGGGCGGACGGCGGCGGCGCAGATGCCGGTCGATGGCGGCGTAGCGTCGCGGGAGGTCCGCGACGTGGCGGAGAAAGCAGCGCACGGCCCAGCGCGCGTCTCGGTTCGGACCGGTGCGCACCTGGTAGACGCTGGCGAAGTTGCCGGAGGCGACGAGTGGCAGGCCGAGCGGCGTGCGCACGACCTCACCGGCCCGCAGCTCCGGGTCGGCAAAGCACAATTGTGGATGCTGGAGCGCCGCGTGGTAGTCCACGGGGGTCGGCCAGGCACCCACGCCTGTGCTCACGCGCCGTCCTCCTCGCGTAGAATTTCGGGCCCTTCGAACTCCCCCCGCGGCGCTGCGAGGCTGGACGGCGCCCCGCTAGCAGCCCCGGTCGGGGGCAACGGTCGCGCCACGACGGTGACGGCGGTCTCGGGACGTGGCGCTCTCGCCGCCGCGGCCCCTCGACCGTCCCGGTGGTCGTCGTCCGGCTGCCCCAGACCGTCTGAACCCGGCTTGGCTGCTGCGCCGGGCGGGATTGCCGCTTGAGCGCTGGCAGGAGGTGATGCTGCCGGTATAGGCAGCGGGGGTTCCGGCTCGACCACAGCCGGGCCAGCCTCAGGCCGCTCGGCGGTCGGCCCGGTCTCGGGGCCACGCGCCTCGCCTGCACCCGGCGGGCTCCGGCGCGGTTGCCCCGCGCGCCGCGTTCCCCTCGCCGGTGCGGCGCTGGGACACGCGGCAACGAGCAGGGTGACGTCGTCGTTGCGCAGGCGACCGGCGGCGCGCTCCCCCTCGATCAGGCTGGCGAACTCGGCCGCGTCGGCGCAGGCGAGCACACGCCGTAGCGGTCGCTCG
>JBHOQZ010000939.1:0-1080 GCA_042408635.1 Chloroflexota bacterium | reverse complement strand
ACCAGCTCGAGTCGGAGATGCGCGCACGGATCGCGCTCCAGGTCGACCAGGCAACCGAGGAGGCGGAGCACGCCCCGATGCCGCGGCCCGAGGACGCGCTGCGCCACGTCTTCTACGAGCCCGACGGCGCCGGCCCGGCCGACGGGCAGCGCGCTGAGCCAGCACTCAAACTGTCGCCCGAGAAACAGCAGATCGATCAGATCCGGGTGCATGCGGGTGGTGGCGATGCCTAACCGCAGCTACCTCGAGGCGATCCACGAGGCGCTCCTTCAGGAGATGGAGCGCGACGCGCGCGTGATGGTGCTGGGCGAGGACGTCGGCCGCAAAGGCGGCGTCTTCCGCGTCACCGAGGGGCTGCAGCAGCGGTTCGGCGAGATGCGGGTGATGGACACGCCACTCGCCGAGAGCTCGATCGTGGGTGTAGCGATCGGCGCGGGCCTCAACGGCATGCGGCCGGTAGCTGAGATCCAATTCGCCGACTTCATCCACCCCGCCTTCAACCAGATCGTGAGCGAGGCGGCGCGCCTGCGCTACCGCTCGAACGGCGACTTCGGCTGCCCGATCGTGATCCGGGCGCCGTTCGGTGGCGGGGTCCACGGCGCGCTCTACCACTCGCAGAGCGTCGAGGCGTTTTACGCTCACGTGCCTGGCCTCAAGGTCGTGATTCCGAGCACGCCCTACGATGCCAAGGGGCTGCTGGTGAGCGCCATCCGCGACCCCGATCCGGTAATGTACTTCGAGCACAAGCGACTCTACCGCCTGATCCGAGGGGAGGTGCCCGACGACCTCTACACCTTGCCGATCGGGCCGGCCGTCGTGCGGCGGGAGGCACGGCAACGACGGCGCGGGGTGGTGAGCATGACCGTCGTTGCCTGGGGCGCCATGGTCCACGCCTGCCTCGGGGCGGCCGAGACGGTCGCCCACACCGATGCGGCGGGCGGTGTCGGCGGCAGCCAGACGATCGACGCGGAGGTAATCGACCTGCGCGCGCTCTGCCCGCTCGACCGGGCCACGGTGCTCGAGTCTGTGCACAAGACCGGTCGGTTGCTCGTGGTCCACGAGGACAACCTGACGGGCGGG
>JBHOQZ010000927.1:0-6743 GCA_042408635.1 Chloroflexota bacterium | reverse complement strand
GCCGCCGGCGCGGCCCCTGCCTCGTCGCCCGCCGCTGGAGCGGCCGCGAGCGCGGTCCAGCCGAAGCGCGGCGGCACCCTGCGCGCCTGGCTGTTCGTCGAGCCGCCGCCCGGCCTTGATCCGCACACCACGGCCAACGCGCGCACCCTGACCACCGCCACGCTGTTCTACAGCCGGCTGCTCCAGTCGAAGAAGGGGCCCGACATCCCCGCCTACGCCTACCAGCTCGAGGGCGACCTCGCCGAGCGCTGGACGGTCGCCCAGGACGGCGTGACCTACACGTTCACGCTGCGCGACAACGCCCGCTGGCAGAACCGGCCGCCCGTGAACGGCCGCCCGGTCACCGCCGACGATGTCGTCTGGTCGGTCAACCGCATCCGCGAGGTCTCGCCCCGCAAGAACGCGCTCGACATCGTCGAGAGCGTGCGAGCGGTCGATCCGCGCACGGTCGAGTTCAAGCTGCGCGGCGTCTTTGCGCCGTTCGAGGCGCTGATCGCCTCCCCGTTCATCTTCATCCTGCCGCGCGAGGTGGCGGAGGCCGACGGGGACGCCAACAAGCGCGTGGTGGGCAGTGGCCCGTTCAGCTTCGAGCGGATCGAGGGCAACTCGGCGCTGGTCGCCCGGCGTAACCCCGACTACTACCGCCAGCCGCTCCCCTACGTCGACGAGTTCGTCGGTCTGTTCATCGCGGACGACGCCACCCGCGCCGCCGGGCTGCGCTCGGGCGAGATCGACGCTGGCACGGTCTCGGCGACCGACGCCGCCGACCTGCGCCGGAGCGCGCCGCAGTTGCAGATCTTCGACTGGCCCTACCTGCTCCACGCCTTCTTCGCCTACCGGCTCGACAAGCCGCCGTTCAGCGACCGGCGCGTCCGCCAGGCGATGTCGATGGGGATCTACCGCGAGAACTACCTGAAGGTGCTGTTCTTCGGCAGCGGCGTCTACAACAACTTCATCCCCGAGGCGCTGACCGAGTGGTGGCTCGACCCGCGCAGCCCCGAGATGGGCGAGGGGCGCAAATACTTCATGTACGACCCCGACGGGGCGAAGCAGCTCCTGGCCGAGGCGGGCTACCCGAACGGCTTCAAGACGACGCTGCTCACCACCGCCTACAGTCAGACCTGGATGCAGGCGGCCGAGATGGTGCAGCAGGACCTCAAGCGCATCGGGATCGAGACCGAGATCAAGCTGCAGGAGTACGCGGCGTTCGTCGGCACGACGTTCCGCGGCCAGTTCGACGATGCAATCGTCTTCGCCATCGAAACGCCGTTCACCGAACCGCACGACTTCCTCTACCAGGTCTACCACCCGAACGGCACCAACAACCGCTCGAAGATCAACGACCCGAAGCTGACGGCGATGATCGAGGAGCAGATGCGTACGCTCGACCGGGCCAAGCGGCGCCAGATCATCTTCGACATCCAGCGCTACCTCGCCATCGAGATGTACCACCCGCCCGGCGTGATCGGCAACCAGTTCTTCGCCGCCCAGCCCTACGTGCGCGACATCTTCCCGCTGAGCGACTACGGCTACGGCAGCGAGGTCTTCCCGCGCATGTGGCTCGACCGGTAGCCCCCTCGCTGCACGTCGCCCAGCGCTTCACCGGCACCTTCAGCGACGACGGCAACTCGATCGCCGGCCGCTGGGAGAGCGCCATCGACGGCCTTGGCAGCCCGACTTCGACCTGACCTACACCAGAGCCACCCGCGACCCGAGCGAGGGGTAGCTCAGTCCCTTCTGCGGCGGGCGGCCGAGCCGTCGAGGCGGGTGCGGACGGCGGCGGGAAGGTCGGCGCGCTGCACCGTCGATTGCTCGCCCGAGAGCATGTCCTTCAGCACGACCGTGCCGGCGGCGAGCTCGTCCGGGCCGGCGATGACCGCGAGCGGCACGCCCTTGCGGTCGGCGTGTCTGAGCTGGGCCGGCAGCTTGCCGCTGCCGAGGTAGAGCTCGGTCGGGATGCCGGCGCCGCGCAGCTCGGTCGCGATGCGCACCGATTCGCGCTGGGTGGCCGGCTCGAAGATCGTCACCAGCACGGCCACGACGGTGCGGCCGAGCCCGGCCGGGCGCAGTCCCAGCTCCTCGATCACGTCGATGATCCGCTCGAGGCCGAGCGAGACGCCGGTGGCGGGCAGGTCGGTGCTGCTGAAGAGCCCGACCAGCTTGTCGTAGCGGCCGCCGCCGCTGACGCTGCCGATCTTCGGCTCCTCGACCGTCGTCTCGAAGATCGGGCCCGTGTAGTAGTCCATGCCGCGCACCATCGAGTAGTCGACGAGGTAGCGCGCGGCGGAGACGCCCGCCGCATCCAGCCCGTCGACCATCGCCTCAAGCTCGGCGATTCCCTCGAGGCCGAGCGGGTGGTCGGCCAGCCGCCCGCGCAGCTCACCCAGCATCTCGCGCGCGGCGCCGCTGATCCGCACCAGCCCGTGGAGGTGGTCGGCCACCGCATCGGCGATCCCGGCCTCGCGCATCTCGGCGCGCGCACGCTCGGGGCCGACCTTCTCGAGCTTGTCGATGGCGCGGAAGGCGGCGAGTCGCAGGTCGGGCGCGACGCCCGCCACATCGGCGAGCGCCGCGAGGATCTTGCGGGTGTTGAGCCGGACGGTGTAGTTGGGGAAGCCGATGGCGTCGAAGGCTGCGGCGGCGACCGTGACCGCCTCGGCGTCGGCGAGCGGGCTGGTGCTGCCGACCGTGTCGACGTCGCACTGGTAGAACTCGCGGTAGCGGCCCTTCTGTGGGTTCTCGGCGCGGTAGACGGGGGCAATGTGGTAGCGCTTGAACGGCTTGGGCAGGTCGGGGTACATCGCGACAACGCGCGTGAGCGGCACCGTCAGGTCGTAGCGCAGGGCCACCGCGCGCCCGCCCCGGTCCTCGAAGCGGTACATCAGCCGATCGCCCTCTTCGCCGAACTTGCCCTCCATCGTCTCGGCATACTCGATGACCGGCGTCTCGAGCGGCTCGAAGCCGAAGCGCTCGAAGATGCCGCGCCAGGTGCCGATCACCCACTGCCGCAGGATCATCCGCTCGGGCAGGAAGTCGCGCGTGCCCTTGAGGATCCGCGGCGGAACCTTCTTCACCACCGCCATCGTCGCACCCATCCCGTGTGATCCGCCCGCCGCTCGAGCAGACCGCGAGCGATCGGACAAACGAGGTTGCCGGGTCCGGCCACCGTCCGGCGCCGCGCCGGGCCACGACGGCAACAAGCCAGTATAGCACCGGTGCCGCTGCCGCCGGAAAGCGTGTGCGGCGCCTCTGCTCCCGTGCTGCCGCCAGGTGAGGCCCTTTGCCCCAATGCTGGGGAGCTGCCGGGAGGCTGTGCGGTTCGTCTCCGGGTGGGCCAGGGCTTGTGGGGTGGGCTGTGGGTGGGGCGGCTTGCCCCTGAGCTCGAACCGGGACGTGCGAGCGAGGAGTGGCGTTTCCGGGGACATCTTCCTGAGTGCGAGCCTGGCGCGGGCAAGCTGCCGGCGGGCCCGGAGGGTGGTTCGGCGGCCTCCGAGTGGGTGGCTGCCGGGATCGCGCCCTAGGTGATAGGCTGGGGTGGCACGGGCTGGTGGGCCCGGCTGCATCGGGCGCTGCAACCCCGCGCGGATTCAGGTCGGCTTCCGCCGAGAACCTGGTCCCGTGCGCGCGGCTGTGGCTGGTGCTGCAACCGCGCAGCGGTGGCCGGATCGCGGCGGCGGGCGCGGGCTCGACCAGGAGGGTGGATCCATGGAAGAGCGGACGGGTGAGGCCTTCGAGCTGGGTGAGCAACTGACGGTGGTCGGGCGTAAGCTCGGGTCGGGTGAGCCGGCGCCCGACTTCGCGCTCGACTACTTCGATGCCGAGGCGGGGGTGATGCGGATGGTGCGGCTGGCGGATTCGGCCGGCCGGGTGCGGCTGCCGGGCGTGGTCAACTCGCTCGACACACCGGTTTGCCACGTCGAGACGCACCGCTGGGAGGAGGTGCGCCGCGGCCTGCCCGAGGACGTCGTCGTCTACACGGTCAGCATGGACCTGCCGTTCGCCCCGGCGCGCTGGCACCCGGCGGAGGGTGTGGCCCACCGGTCGCTCTCGTCGCACCGCAGCGAGCAGTTCGGGCGCGACGACGGCGTGCTGCTCAAGGAGTGGCGGCTGCTCCAGCGCGCCGTCTTCGTGATCGACCGCGACGGTCGCATCATCCACGCCGAGTACGTGGACCAGATGCGGGAGCCGGACGACGACGCCGCGGTCGCGGCCGCACGCCGCGCCGCCGGCTGAGCGTGCGGCTACCAGCGGACGGCGAACCTGAACCAGATCGAGATGTGGCGGCCGCACGCCGCGCCGCCGGCTGAGGCTGAGCGTGCGTCTGCCGGCGGCTGCCCCGCACGTTCCCTGCCCCTGATCCCGGCACGGCCGTTGCGCCGCCCGACAGGCAACGACGGAGGATGAGCGTGGACAGCAGGATCAAGGCGAGATCAGCGAGGAGCAAAAGGATCGCACCGGCACCAGCGAGCGCAAGAACGACCACTCCGGCCTGATCGGCTGGGCGTCGCTGGCGAGATGGGCGTGCCGCTGGCGCCCGGCGCCTCGGCTGACAGCCCGAAGATGCGCGGCGACCAGGACGGCAACCCGCAGGAGTGTGCGGCCGGCAATCAGGCGGGCCGGGCCCAGACGCCCCGCGGTAGGGCACGGTTCGCCCCCCCACCCCCCAATCGTAGGGGGCTTTGGCGGCGGCCTCTGGAGTGCGTGCGGGCTGCCTCCTGGTCGCCGCCAGGCGGGGCTCGTTTGATCATCGTTTGCATAACGACGCCCCCGGCGCTACACTGGAGGCGCGCGGGGCGGCCGCGTGGTACCGCTCCGCCTGACCGATTCCGGTCGAGCGCCAAGGAGGGCGGACCATGACTATCGATTGGGGGCGCGTGCGCGCCGACTTCCCGATCCTTGCGCGGACGGTGCACGGGCACCCGCTCGTCTACCTCGACAGCGCGGCCACGGCGCAGAAGCCGAACGCGGTGATCGACGCGATCGCGACGTTCTACCGCGAGCACTGCGCCAACATCAACCGCAGCGTCTACACCCTCGCCGCCGAGGCAACCGAGGCGTTCGAGGCGGCCCGGGCGCGCCTCGCCACGTTCCTCGGTGCCGAGGGCCCCGAGTCGATCGTCTTCGTCCGCAACACGACCGAGGCGATCAACCTGGTGGCCGATGCCTGGGCGCGCCGCACCCTCCGGCCGGGTGACGAGATCGTGGTGACCGAGATGGAGCACCACTCGAACCTCGTGCCCTGGCAGGTCGTGGCTGCCGAGACCGGCGCCACGCTGCGCCACATCCCGGTCACCCCGGCGGGCGAGCTCGACCTCGAGGCGGCCGAGGCGCTGATCTCGGAGCGCACGCGGCTGCTGGCGGTCGTCCACGCCTCGAACGCGCTGGGCACGATCAACCCGGTCGAGAGGTTGGCGGCGCTCGCCCACCGCCACGGCGCGCTTGTGCTCGTCGACGGCGCGCAGAGCGTGCCCCATCTGCCGGTGGACGTGCATGAACTCGGGTGCGACTTCCTCGCCCTCTCCGGCCACAAGCTCTACGGCCCGTGCGGGATCGGCGCGCTCTACGCCCGACCCGAGCTCCTCGCAAGCATGGAGCCGTTCCTGACCGGCGGCGGCATGATCAGCGAGGTGTTCCTCGACCACGCCACCTGGGCGCCGCCGCCGATGCGCTTCGAGGCGGGCACGCCCCACATCGCCGGGGCGGTGGGGCTGCACGCGGCCCTTGATTATGTCGATGCGATCGGCCTGCCCGCGATCCGGGCGCATGAGCGGGCGCTGACCGCCTACGCGCTGGAGCGCCTCGCCGCGGTTCCGCACCTGCGCCTGTTCGGTCCGCGCGACCCCGACCGCCAGATCGGCGTCATCAGCTTCGAGGTCGAGGGCGTCCACCCGCACGACGTGGGCACCGTGCTCGACTTCGCCGGGGTGGCGGTGCGCTCGGGGCACCACTGCTGCCAGCCGCTGCTGCGGCGGCTCGACGTCCACTTCACCTCGCGCGCCAGCTTCGGCCTCTACAACACCGAGGCCGATGTCGACGCGCTGGTCGAGGCGGTCGCCACCGTCCGCCAGGTCATGGGCAAGAACCGCGTCCCGTCGCCTGCCGGCACGCCCTAACCGGACCCGGCTGCGCCGTCGGCGAGGGTGAGGAGGCGCTGGCGGTACTGCTCGCCGCGGGCGGGGTCGCGCAGGGCGACGAAGATCGTGTCGTCGCCCGCCACGGTGCCGGCGGCTTCCGGCCAGCGGCAGGCGTCGAGCCCGGCCGCCAGGCTGTGGGCGTAGCCGGGCAGCGTGCGGATCACCAGGATCTGGCCCGCCTGCTCGATCTCGAGCGGCAGGTCGACGAGGAGGCGCCGCAGCAGCGCCTCCCCGGTGGTGGGTAGGCTGGAGGGGGGAGCCGGTGCGCCGGCCGGGCCGCCCGAGGGCGGCGGGCCGGCGGTGCGGATGTAGGGGCCGCCGCCGGCCGACTTCACGTAGCCGAGCTCTTTGAGGTCGCGCGACACCGTCGCGGCCGTGGCGGCGAAGCCACGGCGCGACAGCTCCTCGGCCAGGTCCTCCTGCGTGCGGAACTGGCCGCTCTCGATCAGCTCCCCCAGCAGCGCCTGGCGGCGCCGCTTCTCCGCCAGCCCGCGGCTCAGGCGACCTTCACCTCGCTCTCGGCCAGGACGGCGTCGAGGATCGTGATCGCCTCGTCGACGTCCGCCTGAGTGAGGATGAGCGGCGGCACCATGCGCAGCGTCGTCGGGC
>JBHOQZ010000926.1:0-1240 GCA_042408635.1 Chloroflexota bacterium | reverse complement strand
CCCGAGCCCGACCGCAGCCGAGCCGTCAGATGGGTCGGTCGTCGGCACGGGCGAGTAGGCGCGTCACCAGGGTGTGGAAAAGCTGCTGTTCGTCCGGGCTGAGCGCGCCGTCCAGCACACCCGCCAGCTCGGACTCGTAGGTTCGGCTGGCCGCCTCGAGCTGGAGCCGGCCGGCCGGCGTGAGGGCGAGCCGCGCGGCCCGGCGGTCATTGGCTACCGCTTCACGGCGGATCAGCCCCGCCGCCTCGATCCGGTCGACCAGCTTGCTGGCGCCACCCACCGTAATGCGCAGCGCCCGGGCGAGCTCACCGACCCGCAGACTGGCACCTGGCGAACGCGCGATGAAGTACAGCGCCTCGAAGAACGCCAGCGAGAGATCGTGCTCAGCCCGCAGTCGGTGGTTGATCCGGTCCCAGAGCGCGATCTCCAGGCGGATCAGGACGGTCAGCCAGGCGATGCGGCTCGGTGCCGGCGTGCTCATCCGCGATACCTCCGCGTCGCAGCCGGGGCAGATCATGTTGCCTTTTATATTCCATGGAAACTAACATGCGGTTGAGGCGCGCGGGGCAGTGCACGCCGGCAGCGAGGTGCGCGATGCCGATTCCCGATCCCCTCTTCCTGACCGGTCGGAATCTCGCCTTCACGCGGGAGGCCGACACCGTCCCCGGGCGACTGACCGCCCACGCGCGGACGATGGAGCAGGGCGTTTACCGGGTCGCCGCGGACTTCTACGTCGCGGTCGGCTACGGCAACGCCAACATGACGCTGGTGGACGGCACCGACGGCGCGCTGATCGTCGACTGCCTGGAAACGGCCGAGGCGGCCCGCCAGGCGCTCGGCGACCTTCGCCGGTTCAGCGACAAGCCGATCAAGGCGCTCATCTACAGCCACGGCCACATGGACCACGTCTGGGGTGTCCGCGGCGTCCTCGATCCGGCCGAGGTCGGGCTGGGGCAGGTCGAAATCTACGCGCACGAGCGGCTTGCCCTCGGCGGCACCATGGGCAATCCGAGCCTTGGGTTGGTGCCGTCAGCGCGGCTGGCCTATACGTTCGGGCTCGGCCTCGAGCGCGGCCCCGAGGGGTGGGTCGAGGCGGGTCTGGGCCCGCTGCTGCACGCGGGCACGCCAGGCTTCCTGCCGCCGACGCGGGCCGTCCAGGGGTCGCTCGCTGTCGAGCTAGCCGGCATCAGGCTGGAGCTGCGCGAGGCGCCGGGCGAAGCGGATGACGCGATCGTGCTAT
>JBHOQZ010000923.1:0-1032 GCA_042408635.1 Chloroflexota bacterium | reverse complement strand
CCCGCCGGCTGACCGCCGGCCGACCCTCACCACCGCGCCACGAGTCCCGCGGGATCGTTGCCATCTCGAATTCCTCCTCCGGGTGGCGGGCACAGCCCTGCGACGGATCGATTCAACCCAACTGCACAGAAGCGCCGCTTTGTGCAACCCTATTGACCTTCGGTGGCGGCTACGCTAGCATCACGGGACGAACGTGTCAAGTGGCGCAAGGGCTGGCAGTGGGTAGGTGAGCATGCACGAGGATGCGCTGGCGAGGGTGGGCGAGCTGGAGCGCGCGGAGGCGCTCGACCTGGCGCCGTCGGGCTTCGGGGCGCGGGTGCGCGCTGTCCGGCTGCGGCAGGGGCTGTCGCTCGCCCAGGTGGCGGCGGCCGCCGGGGTGAGCAAGAGCCTGGTGAGCCAGATCGAGCGGGGTGTGGCGACCGCCTCGCTCGAGACGGTGCGGCGGCTCGCCTCGGCGCTCGGCGTGCCCGTCTTCTCGCTCTTCCTCGATGAGCAGGGCGAACACATGGTGGTGCGCGCCGACCAGCGCCGGGTCGTGCAGTACCCCGACAGCGGCGTGCGGCGCGAGATCCTCAGCCCGAACCTCCGGGGGCGCCTGGCGCTGCTCTGGGTGACCTTCCCGCCCGGCGAGAACCTCACTGGCGCACCCGTGCGCCACGTCGGCGAGGAGGCCGTCGTCGTCCTCTCGGGCACGCTCGAGGTCGTCATCGGCGACCAGGTGATCCGGCTGGAGCAGGGCGACAGCATGACGTTCGATTCCGAGGTGCCGCACCGCTTCCAGAACCCGACCGACCTCCCGGTCCAGGCGATCGTCGCCATCTCGCCACCCAACCTCTAGGGCGCCTGCCAGGCGGTCTATCACGCCGCTGGTCGTTAAGATTGCTTGACTTCTGAACGATATGTCACTAGACTGCGCCCCGTCCCAGACGCAGTGAGCCCCGGTCTGCACTGATGGTCGCCGAGTGGCCGGGAGGAGCGAGTGGCGAAACCGGCTGGGCCGCCACCGCCTCGGCCGGCGGGCGTGGCGTCGGC
>JBHOQZ010000919.1:0-2036 GCA_042408635.1 Chloroflexota bacterium | reverse complement strand
GGAGAAGCCGCTGACGGTCGACCTCGCGGAGGCGGTGCGGATCGTGCGCGCGGCGCCCGACGCGCACTCACTCCGGGTTGCGATGAACTTCCGCTTCATCCCCGTGCACCTCGCCTACCGCGAGGTCGACCGTCAGCGGCTTCTCCGCTAGCACGCGCAACCCGCGCCGGAAGCCGGCCGCGCACTCGCGCTCGCGGTCGACCGGCGGCGTGGCGAGCAGCAGCACGTCCGCCCCGGCCGCGTCGAGCGCCGGCTCGAGCGCGCCGAAGCACCGCTCCGGCGGCACCCCGAGCTCAGCGCGCGCCCAGGCGCGCGCCTCGGCCGCCGGGTCGACGCAGGCGGCGATCTCGGTCGCGCGGTGCGCCTGGAGGACGCGCCCCCAGTGGCGACCGCGCGTGCCTACGCCCGCGAGGACGACGCGGATCGGCGCGGCCGGGCTGTTCGCTGGCAACGGCGCCCCCCTACTGGATGATCCGGGTGTCCTTCTCGCCGGGTAGCCAGAGCTCGATGCGCGAGTTGCCCGAGGCCTCCCAGTCGATGCGCTTCGAGACGCCGAACAGCGCCACCTGGTTCCAGAGGTAGATCCAGGGCGCCTCATCCTGGAAGAGCGCCTCGATCTGGTACATCAGCTCGCGCTGCTTCTCGGGCTCGAACGTGGTCTGGAGCTGCGCGAGCAGATCCTCGTATCGGCGGCCGCCCTCGGTGTTGACCGACCAGTTCGTCACGTCGAAGAGCGAATCCTTGCTGAAGATCATCGCGTCCTCGGGCGCGAAGAAGCGCGACCCCAGCCCCAGCAGGTAGAGGTTTTCCATCTGGCGCTTGTTCACGCGCTCGGAGAACACGGCGAAGTCGAGCACTTGCACCTCGACGTTGGTCAGGCCGATCCGCTTGAAGTCCGCGGCGACGACCTGGGCGATCTCCTTGTCCTTCACGTAGCGGCCGCTCGGCGTGTAGATCGTCATCTTCGTGTCGAGCGGGAAGTTCGCCTCGCGCAGCAGCGCCTTCGCCTTCTCGGGGTCGTAGGGGTAGGGCTTGATCGCGGGGTCGATCCAGTAGTCGCCGTTGACCGGCGTCACCATGCGGCCGAAGGCGAGACCACCGAGCAGCGTGCGGTTGATCGTGTCGAAATCGACCGCGTAGTTGAACGCCTGGCGCACGCGCTTGTCGCGGTACTTGTCGGTCGGGATGCCGATGTGGATGCGGCGCCCCCCGACCGCCTTCGAGACGCGCACGTTCGGGTCGCCCGCGAGCACGCTCACGTCCTCCGGCGTGAGGTCGACGACGATGTCCGCCTCACCCGTCTGGAGGAGCGAGAGGCGCGAGGTGGCGTCCGGCACGGCCTTGAAGATGAGGGTCTCGATCTGCGGCTTGCCGCGCCAGTAGCTCGGGTTGGCGCTCAGGCGCAGCTCGCCGTCCTTGACCCAGCTCACGAAGCGCCACGGGCCGCTGCCCATGGGCCCGGTCGCCGTCTTCCGCACGCTCCTGGTGCCGTAGTGCTTGGGCTCGAGGATCGGCACGAAGGTGACGAACACCTCGAACATGATCGTGGGCTGCTTGAGCGTGAACTCGACGGTGTAGTCGCCGGTCGCGCGCACGCTCTCCAGACCCGTACGCGCCGGGAACGGGTCGTTCAGGCCCTGCTTGCGTAGCTCGGGATCGAGCATGCGGTTGAAGGTGAAGGCGACGGCTTCTGCGTTGAGCGGCTCGCCGTTCCAGAAGGTGGCGTCGCGGCGCAGGGTGAAGGTCCAGGTCCGGCCGCCCTCGCCCATCTTCCACTCCGTCGCCAGCTCACCCACGATCTTCATGTCGCGGTCGTACTGGAGGAGCTGATCGAAGAGCGCGGCGTTGATGTTGCCGAGCACGCCGCTCTCGTGGAACTGCGGATCGAGCGTCGGCGGATCCGTGCCCTGGACGATCACGACCGGCTTGTCGAGCGTGCGCGGCGCAGCGGCGGGCGGATTGGCGGCCGGCGCGGGCGGATTGGCGCTCGCCGGGGGCGGAGCGGCCGCGGCCAGTGCCGGAGAGGCGACGGCGGG
>JBHOQZ010000914.1:0-5609 GCA_042408635.1 Chloroflexota bacterium | reverse complement strand
CTACCGCATCCGGCCCATCCACGGCTTCACCGCGCAGACCTGCTCGGCGCTGATCGTGCTCCTGGCAACGGCGCTGGGCGGTCCAATGAGCACCACGCAGGTGGCGACCTCCGCGATCTTCGGCGTCGGCGCGGCCGAGCGACCCTCGCGCGTGCGCTGGGAACTCGGACGGCAGATCCTCCTCGTCTGGCTGGTGACGGTGCCGCTGGCGGCGCTGCTCGCGGTGCTGGTGTTCGCGGCCCTGGGCTGGCTGCCCAGGTAGGCACCGGGACGCCTGCCCGGGCCGAGAGCGGCCCGGCCGGCGGTTCCGTGCCGCGAGGCACGGCACGCCACGCGGCACGCCACGCCACGCTCGGCGGGCGAGTGGCTCCGCGGTTTCGGGTGAAACTGGCCCAGCCGACCGCGCGGGGGTGATGGAGGTTGCCAAACTGATCGACAGTCCGGTCGGCCGGCTGAAGCCGGCGCGCAGGGACGGGCGAGCCGGCTAAAGCCGGGACGAGGCGTGGTCGTCCCCACCGGCCGGGTGCCCCACCCGCCGGGTACCCCACCCGCAAGCGGGAACCGGTGGGCTGATGGACGAAGTGGAATGGGGCCGGGCATTCCCGTCGGCGGGCCACCGGGTGCGCGGCCTGTGGCAGACGCGGCCGCCCGGCCGCCTGGGCTGCCCGCCCGGGGCTGCCCGCCCGGAGATGAACCGGCAAGACGGAAGTTGAGGTTGCCGCCAAGCGCGTGCTGTCCGGCCGCCCGGGGGTGAACCCCCAGGCTGAGGTTGCGAAGCCCCCTGCGGGGCTGGGGCGAGCGCGCCTGAGCCGGCGTCTGGCGATTGCCGCGCTAACCGTCACTGTGGTTCGGCAGGCTGAAGCCTGGCGGGCCACGATCTCGCGTCGTCCCGGCTTTAGCCGGCCGCGTCGCCCCCTACGCGCCGGCTTCAGCCGGCCGACCAGGCTCACGCTGACTCTGACAATCTCCATCAGCCGGCTTCAGCCGGCTTGGCAGGCTCAGCGTGGGGCTTGAGCCTCGCGCGCCCGGGGCGTGTGCTTGCCTCCCCTTAACATCTGTGTTACGTTACCGAAGAGTTGTTGCAGGGTGTTGCCGGTGGGGCTGCGGGAGATCCTGAAACCGCGCCATGACAACTTCTACGTCCTCCTCAAGAGCCAGGCCGACCTGACGCTGCGCGGCCTCGAGGCGCTCGAAGCGTTCATGCGCACGCGCGACCCCGCCGCCGGCGAAACGGTCGTGCGGCTCGAACGCGAGGAAGACGAGCTGCGGCGCGTCCTGATCGACGAGCTCAACCGCAACTTCATCACCCCGATCGATCGCGAGGATATCTTCGCGCTCTCGCGCGCCATCGACGACGTGCTCGACTACGCCTACAGCACGGT
Organism: Chloroflexota bacterium; assembly: GCA_042408635.1. Taxonomy (GTDB): domain Bacteria; phylum Chloroflexota; class UBA6077; order FW602-bin22; family JBHOQZ01; genus JBHOQZ01. The sequence continues at coordinate 4,227 of JBHOQZ010000914.1, read as the reverse complement.
CGACGAGATGACGCTGCTCGAGGTCGAGCCGACTCCGCACGCGCACCGGATGGTTGTGGTGCTGCGCGATGCCGCCGAGCACCTGGCGCGCGCCGTCGGCCACCTGAAGGACCGGCCGCAGATCGCCAACGACCACGCCGTGCGGGCCAAGGCGCTCGAGAACCAGGCGGAGTCGGTGTATCGCGAGGCGTTGCGCGACCTCTTCGCCAACATCACGGATCCGCAGGACGTGGTGCGCGTGCTCAAGACGCGCGAAATCTACCGCCATCTGAGCAACGCCGCCGACCGGGGAGACGAGGCCGCCAACATCATCGGCGACATCGTCGTCAAGATGACCTGAAGCTGGTTAGGGCGCCTGCTCCGGCAGCTCGAGCACCCGCGGCTCGAGGCGCACCTCGGCAGCCTGGTCGGGTTTGGGGTAGTAGGGGCGATCGCCGAAGAGGCGGCGGTAGTGGGGCAGGTAGGCGGCCAGCGTCTCGATCCACTGGGCGGCGATCTCGCGCGGCAGGTTGACGGTCCCGGTGACGCGCCCGTTCTCGGCCTCGACGAGGTAGATCTCGCCGGAGGCCTCGTCGACCGCCACGCCGTAGTGGCGGATGGCGGGGTTGTCCTCGAACGTGGCGGCGGTGCGGAAGATCTCGCGGATCGAGGCGGTGGGGTCCGACATGCCGATGGGGCTCCTGTGGGGCCGAAAATCGGTGCCGAGCGGGCGCCGGAATGAGTATACTGGCCGGGAGCAGCCGAGCGCGACCTGCCCGCCGTGCCGGCCGCCGTTCCCGCGTGACGAATCGTGAATCCCCGTTCGTCAGAAAAAGTACGACACCTAAGACCTAGGGTTCTCCTGACAGACAGGGGCGTGGCACGCGGGTAGAATCGCCAAAGGGAGAGGGCATCCATGCCGGTTCAGCTTGCCCGGTGACGGTGCGGTGGCACTGCCGCCCAAGGTGACACGCTCCGTGCAGGCCCTAGGTAGTCCGAGCGCGGCCGGTTTCAGCCCAGATCGCGCCCAGCGCCCTCATCGCAGCAACTCCTGCCGAACCCAGCGCGTTAGGAAGTGCAGCCGATGACAACCACTCCGCCACCCCGCGCGACCCCCCCGGACAACAGCGCGGCGCGCGCCCGACCCCGCCGAGGTGGACGCGGCCTCCCCTTGGCCGCGCGGCTCCTGCTCCTGGTCGGACTGCTGCTCGTGGCGGCGGTCGCGCTGATCGGCACGAACAAGAACGCGGCCGATGCGGTCCGCGCCGTCGTGCCCGAGGACACCCCGGTCGTGGGGGATCTACTGGCGCTGGCGCCGCCGCAGGCGCCGCAGCAACCGATCAACTTTCCCCACCCGGTCCACCTCGCGGCCGGCATCACCTGCCGCCACTGCCACAACTACACCGACACCTCACCGGTGGCCCAGATCGCCTCAGCCCAGCTTTGCATGGAGTGCCACCGGGTCGTCGCCACCGACCGACCCGAGATCCAAAAGCTGACGGGCTACTATGAGCGGGGCGAAGAGATCCCCTGGGTGCGCGTCTACAACGTGCCCGACTTCGTCTATTTCTCGCACCGGATGCACATCGCGGCCGGCGTCCAGTGCGCGGCCTGCCACGGCAACATGCAGGAGCAGGTGAAGACCTACCAGGCCAACACCCTCAATATGGGCTTCTGCATCACCTGCCACCGCGCCAACGAGGCGCCGATCGAGTGCTACACCTGCCACAAGTAAGGCCGGAAGGGAGCCCAAACGCATGGCTCGGGTGAAACGACGCGTCTTCCTCAAGGTCGCGGGAGGCGTGACCGCCGCCTCGATCATCCTGCCCGGCTGCCTCCCCCAGCGCACCTGGAACGTCCCCAGTGAGCAGCCCGACGGGCAGGTTCCGGGCAAGGCGTACTGGTTCGCCACCACCTGCGCCGAGACCCCCGGCGGCCCCGGCATCGTGGTGCGCAACCTCGACGGCCGCGTGCGCAAGGTCGAGGGCAACCCGCTCCACCCGGTCAGCCGGGGCAAGAGCATGCCCGCCACCCAGGCGAGCGTCCAGCGCCTCTACAACCCCGACCGCATCAAGGCTCCGCTGCGCCTCACGGGCGCCAAGGGCTCGGGCCAGTACCAGGAGATCGGCTGGAACGAGGCGCTGCAACTGCTGACCGAGCGCGTGCGCGGCGCCGGCACCAACGTCGCCTTCCTCACCGGCGCCCTGCGCGGCCACATGCGCTTCCTGGTCGAGCGCTTCATGAACGGCCTGGGCGCCCAGCCGCCCGTCGTCTTCGACCTCTACCAGACGGTCGAGGGGCGCGACGCGCTGCGCGCGGCCAACCAGGCGGCGTTCGGGCGCGCCGAGATCCCCGACTACGACCTCGACAACTGCGACTTCCTCGTCACCTTCGGCGCCGACCTCTTCGGCACCTGGCTGTCGCCGACGCGCTTCAACTGGGGCTACGGCCAGATGCGCCAGGGCCGCGGCACCCGCGGCTACATGGTCGCCTTCGAGCCGCGCATGACGCAGGCGGGCGCCGTGGCCGACGAGTGGATCCCGATCCGGCCCGGCACCGAGGGGCTGGTGGCGCTGGCGCTGGCCGGCGTGGTGGCGGGCGCTCGGGGCGGCTCGGCGCCGGGCGGCGTGACGGTTGAGGAGGCCGCGCGGCAGGCGGACGTGCCCGGCGGGGCCGAGACGCTCAACCGGATCGGCCGGCTGCTGGCCGCCTCCCCGGCCGGGCTCGCGGTCGGCGGCGGCGTGCCGGCCGGCCAGACCAACGGCACCTGGAACCTCTGGGCGATCAACGCGCTCAACGGCGTGCTGGGCGCCGTCGGGCGCCCCGGCGGGGTGCGCTTCGGCCCGCCCTCCCCCTTCCCCGACATCCCGGTCGCCGGGCCCGGCAGCCCGGTAGGGGCGCTGCGCGACCTGATCGGCCGGATGCAGGGTGGGCAGGTCCAGGTGCTCATGGTCTACGAGACCAACCCGGTCTACGGGCTGCCGCCCGGCCTCCAGTTCCAGCCGGCGCTCGACCGGGTGCCGTTCGTGGTCAGCTTCGCCAGCTTCATGGACGAGACGGCCGCCCGCGCCGACCTGATCCTGCCCGATCACACACCGCTCGAGCAGTGGGGCGACGACATCCCGGAGCCCACGGTCGGCTATGCGGTGGCCTCGCTGCGCCAGCCGGCGGTGATGCCGTTTGTGAACACCCGCCAGACGGCCGACGTGCTGCTCCAGCTCACCCAGGCGCTCTCGACGCCGGGGCTGCTGTCGCAACTGCCCTACCCGACGTTCAACGACCTGTTGCGCGCGCGCTGGGCGACGCTCGCCTCGCTCAACCGTGGCTCGGTGCGCAACGCCGCCAATCCCGAGGCGTTCTTCGAGCAGGCGCTCCGCCAGGGCGGCTGGTGGGACCCCGGCACGACCGGCATGCCAGTGAGTGGTGCCGGCACGCCGCCGCCCGCGCCTGAGCCCGCCCAGTTCGACGGCAGCCCGAACGACTTTCCGTACTTCTTCGTGCCGTTCCTCTCGCCGGCGTGGGGCGACGGACGCGGGGCGAACCTGCCCCACCTCCAGGAGATGCCCGACCCGATGACCTCCTGCTGCTGGGGCACCTGGGTCGAGCTCAACCCGCAGACCGCCGCTCAGCTCGGCGTGCGCGACAACGAGATCGTCGAGGTGAGTTCCGCCCACGGCTCGGTGCGTGCGCCGGTGGTAATCTACCCCGCGATCCGGCCGGATGTGATCGCGATACCGTTCGGGCAGGGGCACACCGCCTACGGTCAGTACGCGGCGGGGCGCGGGGTGAACCCGGTGGCGCTGCTGGCGCCCGCGGTGGAGGCGCGCAGCGGGCAGCTCGCCTGGGCGTCCACGCGGGTGCGGGTGCGGCCGACCGGGGAGATCGGGCGGATCGTGCGCTACATTCGGACGCTGGATGGTCAGCGGCAGCTCGAGGGATTCCCGTTGATCAAGACCGTGGCGATCGAAGGGAGGCAGGCGTGAGCCAGTTCGGCTATGGAACGTACAAGTGGGGCATGTCGGTCGACCTCGACCGCTGCACCGGCTGCATGGCGTGCGTGACCGCCTGCCGGATCGAGAACAACCAGCCGTTTGTGGGCGAGGACGAGGTCAACTACGGTCGCTCGTTCCAGTGGATCCGCGTCGAGCGCTACTGGGAGGGGGAGTATCCGAACATCCGGGCACGCTACTTGCCCGTGCTCTGTCAGCAGTGCCAGAAGGCGCCGTGTGAGCCGGTGTGCCCGGTGTA
>JBHOQZ010000908.1:0-3989 GCA_042408635.1 Chloroflexota bacterium | reverse complement strand
TGACGCCCGATCGACTCGGCGAGGGACAATTCGTGCGCAACGACACCTACCTCGAGCTGGGCCTGCTCGCGCTCTTCGCGCTCGTGACCGTCCTCCTGGGCGCGCTCTGGCAGGCCGGCGTTTTCGGCGGCTTCGTGGTCCTGGTCAGCTTCACGACCACCCTCACCTGGTCCCTCTGGCTCGGCTGGCAACCGGCGCTGCGCCGCCTTCAGCACCGTCAGGCCGCGCGGCCCGGGACCGTGCAGGCGGACGAGCGCGACGTGGCCGAGGTGCCGGTGTGAGGCACGCAGGCACACCCGCGTGCCCTGGCCGTGCGCGCGGCTGAGCCGACCGCCCTGACCTGGCTGCCACGGCGCGCCTCCCTGCCAGTCCCGTGGCTCGGCCGCCGGTCGGGCTCGTCTACGGCGCCGCCAACTCGGCGCTCGTCTGGATGGACTGGCAGCGCCGGCTGGCGGCGGCCGGATGGCCCAGCATTGCCGTCGGCCTGCGCGGCCACGGCGCGAGCGATCCCTGCGGCCTGGCGCGCACCCGAGTGGACGACTACGCGGCCGATGTGGCGACCTCACTAGACCACCTCAAGCGCTGACCGGTGCTGATTGGCTGGAGCACGGGCGGGCTGGTGGCGGTCGCCCGGCAGGTTGCCGCCTGCGTCGTGCTCGCCCCGAACCTGCCCGCGCGCGCCGAGCATCCGGCCGCGCCGCTGCGCGAGGGCGAATTCGGAGCCGAGGTGTACGGCATTCTGGGCCGCGATTCACGGCAGCAGCCGTCGATGCCCGACCTCGAGCTCGACGAGCGGCGCCTGGCGCTCGCCTCACTCGGCCGCGAATCGCGGCTCGCCCGCGACGAACGCGCGCGGGGGGTGGTCGTGCCTTTCCTCGGCTGTCCCCTGCTCCTGGTCACGGGCACGGCGGACGCGCAGTGGCCGGCCCCGCGTTACGTCGACTTCCCGCTGCCGGCCCAGCGGCTGGTGGCCGAGAGCGCGTCGCACTGGGGGCTGGTCCTGAACCGCCGCAAGCTCGACGACCTCGTGCCGCGCGTCGCAGCCTGTCTCGACCGGCAGCTCGACCCGCTCGACCGCAATCCCCCGCCCGGCAGATGGAGGTTGTGGGAATGTGTTGGACGGGCTGAAGCGCGCCGGGTACCCCACCCGCACGCGGGCACCCGACGGGTCATGCGTTCGCCACGTCCGTTCGGGCGGACGGAACGGGGCGGCGCTGGCGTGGGTGGTGCGCGCGGCTCACCCCTGGGCGGACGCGGCGGGATTGTCCCGTCGCGCGGGCTGCAGCCCGCCGATCGCATCCCCGCGTGAAAGCCGCAACCTCCATCACCCGCGGGCGACCGAGCACACGCGATCGGCGTGTGCCCTTCGCGCCGACTTCAGCCGGCCGACCGTACCCCCGCATTCAATCTGCAACCTCCATCAGCCGGCGGGCGCCGATCGCGCGGCGTTCGCGCGACCGCTTCTTCGCGAGCGTGCGCGGAGAGGAGCCAGCCTAGGCCGGTTGGCTCACGCGCGTCGTGCTCTCTGACAGCGCCATGCTCACAGCCGGTGACTGAGCGCGTCGGCGTCCCCCTCGAGCTCGCCCGTGAGCAGGACGCGGACGGTCGAGCCAGCCGGGATCACACCCTCGCCCGGCGCGATGACGATGAGCGAGTTCGCCCCGAGCAGCGAGAGAAGCCGGCTCGAGGCCTGCACCCCCGTCGTGCTGGTGACGAGCCGCCCGTCGGCCCAGCGGGTGACGGCGCGCTGGTACTCGGTGCGGTCGGGAGTCTGGCGCGTGTCGTGCTCAAGCACCGCCTCGACCTCGGGGCGCAGGTAGCGCCGGAAGCCCTGGAGCCGCCGCAGCGCCGGGCGCACGAACACCTCGAAGGTGACCAGCGACGAGACCGGGAAGCCCGGCAGGCCGAAGGCGAGCTTCGTCCCGACCGTGGCGAAGGTGAGCGGCTTGCCCGGCTTGAGCTTGATCCGGCCGAAATGCACGGTGCCCAGCGACTCGAGGATCGGCTTGATCAGGTCGCGGGAGCCCATCGAGACGCCGCCTGAGGTGATGAGCACGTCGGCCCGCTCGAGCCCCTCGGTGATCAGGCGGCGCTGGAGCGCCTCGTCGTCGCGGGCGCGGCCGAGCGAGATCGGCTCGCCGCCTGCCTCGCGCACTGCCATAAGGAGCGCGGGCCGGTTGCTGTCGCGCACCTGGCCCCGGGCGGGCTCCACCGTCGGCTCGACCAGCTCATCGCCGGTCGAGAGGACGGCCACCACCGGTCGGCGGTAGACCTCGACCTCGGCGCGCCCGACCATGGCGAGCAGGCCGACCTCGGGCGCGCCGAGCGGGTAGCCGGGTTCGAGCACGACCTGTCCGGCCGTCATGACCAGCCCGACGCGCTGGACGTTGTCGCCTAGCTTCGGGCGGCGCTCGAGCTCTACCCAGCCGTCGGTCTGGCGCGTGTGCTCGATCATCACCACCGCGTCGGCGCCGGGCGGCAGCGGCGCCCCGGTCATGATCCGGCTGGCCGTGCCCGGCTCGACGCGCACGTCGCTCGCCTGGCCGGCAGTGATCTCCTCGAGCACGCGCAGCCGAGCCGCGCCGTCGTCCGCCACCACCGCGAAGCCGTCGACGGTGGACTGCGGGTGCGGGGGCAGGTCGGCCGGCGCGCGCACCGTCTCGGCCAGCACGCGACCGTAGGCGGCCTCGATCGCGATGCGCTCGGTGCCGAGCGGGTGGCTGTGAGCGATCACGGTCGCCAGAGCACGGTCGACCGGCCAGAGGTCGTAGCGGGCGGCGTGGCCGAGGCGGCTCGGCGTCTCCGTCATAGTCATGTCCCCTGCGGTGGCGTTTTCCCTTCTCTATGATACCCTGTGGCCGGCGATTGCCCCACTCACCGCGTGAGCGGATTGGCGTCCTCGGCTCCAGCGCTGGCACCGGCGCGGTCGTGCCGACCCTGCCGTCGCCTCGGCGGTGGCGCCCATCCCCGCGACCGCGAGCGCTACCCCTGCGCCGGCTCGACCTCGACGCGCAGGAGCGCCTCGACCGGCTCGGCGAGTACCAGCAGCGCGTCGTCGGGCAGCGCCCCGGCCGGGGTGAAGCGCAGCCGCTCGACGCCGAACTCGAGGCAGAAGCCAGGACCGGCTCCCACGGCGAGGCGGCCGTTGCCGAAGCGGGCGCCGGTCAAGCCCTGGAGCGCGTCGGCGATCTCCCCATCGTCACCCACCTGCACCCGCAGCCCCGGCTCGCGCGTGCCGATCCGCCAGCGGGTCTGGGCGAGCCGGACGGCGCGCACCGCCAGCGCCAGCCGCGGTGTCCGCGCGCCGTGGAACTTGTCCGCCTCCTGCAGCAGGTCGCGCAGCGCCTCGCTCTCGGGCTCCTCGGGCCGAAACTCCAGCTCGTGGCTCGTAGTGGCGGAGAAGACGCAATCCCAGCCGGGCGCATAGCGCTTGATGTCGACCACGGGTGTGCCGTCGAGGAAGTCGAGCGCGTCGAGCCGCAGCACCCTCCCCTCGACGCCGAGCAGCCGCGCCACCGTCAGACCGAGCGGGTTCGGCCGCACGGCTGAGCGGATGCCGAAGACGCCGCGCGGACGTGGGCTGGCGAGCAGCCGGGTGCGGTCGGCGCGGTCGAAGAAGCCGATCACCACGAGGTGGCTGTTGGTCTGGATCGAGTCGAGCCCCTGGGCGTACTCGGGGAAGACCTCGACCTCGGCCGGCACGCCGCCGCGCGGCATCTCGCGCGGCTCGCGCACCGGCGAGCGGACGCGGCCGACGGGGACTAGCCTGATTGATTCGACCATCGCTAGGTCAGCCCGAAGAGGTGATGGGCGTTGCCGCCCAAAATGCGGCGGCGGGCGCCGTCGGTTAGCCAGGGCGCCTCGGTCACGTGCGCGACGGCGTGTGGGTCGGCCATGTCGAAGGGGTAGTCGGTGCCCAGCACGAGGTGTCCCTCCCCAAAAGTGTCGATCGCGTAGCGCAGCGCGCCGGTGTCGTGGATGATCGTGTC
>JBHOQZ010000905.1:0-1266 GCA_042408635.1 Chloroflexota bacterium | reverse complement strand
CGAGCTCGACGGCAACCTCATCAAGGTCGTGCCCGACCTGGCCGAGCGCTGGGAGGTGAACGGCGACTCGACCATCTACACCTTCCACCTGCGCCGGGGTGTGACCTGGCACGACGGCAAGCCGTTCACCGCCGACGACGTCAAGTTCTCGCTCGAGACCTACATCGACCCGGCCGCGAAGTCCGGCTTCCGGGGCAACCTGCCGATCAAGTCGGTCGAGAAGGTCGACGACTACACCGTTCGGGTGACGACGAGCCTGCCCTACGCGCCGTTCCCGGTGATGCTCGGCTACAACATCGCCATGGTGCCCAGGCACATCATCGCCGGGCAAGACCTCGAGAAGCCGGCGACCTTCCTCGCCCGGCCGATCGGCACGGGTCCGTTCAAGTTCAAGGAATACCAGCCGGGCAGCTTCTTCGCCCTCGAGCGCAACGACACCTACTTCAAGGGCAAGCCGCTGCTCGACGGCATCGTCTACAAGATCGTGCCCGACCTGAACACGCAGATCGCCCAGCTCAAGGCGGGCGACCTCGACTTCGTGGTGCTCGAGCCGCCGCAGGTCGCCACCGTCAAGGCGTCGCCGGGGCTAGACGTGCTCGGCGCGCCCCAGGTCAACTACTACTTCATCGCCATCAACCACAAGCGGCCGCCGTTCGACGACCGCGCCGTGCGCGTGGCGCTCGACTACGCCACCGACAAGCAGGGGATCATCGACGGCATCCTCAACGGCACGGCGCAGCTCGCCACCGGCCCGATCAACCCGCTGCTGGCCGACTACTACAACCCGAACGTGGCGAAGCGCGAGTTCAACCTCGACCGGGCGGCCGAGGTGCTGGCGCAGGCGGGCTGGCGCAAGGGGGCCGACGGGGTCTGGGCGAAGGACGGCCGGCGCCTCGCCTTCGTCCTCGAAACGGACAAGGGCAACCCCACCCGCGAGCAGCTCTGCACCTTCTGCCAGCAGAACTACCAGAAGCTCGGCTGCGACGTCCAGATCGAGTTCTACGAGCGCAACCTGCACCTCCAGCGCTACCGCAACGGGGAGTACGACCTGCTGCACGAGTGGTGGATCACGCCGCCCGACCCCGATGTCTACACGCATTACCACACCGAGGGCAGCGACAACCGCTGGGGCTACAGCAACCCCGAGGTCGACCGGCTGCTCGAGCAGGGCCGCCGGGAGTCCGACGTGGCGAAGCGCGCCCCGATCTACAAGCGCTTCCAGGAGCTGATCGCCGAGGATGTGCCGATCATCTTCCTGTACTATCC
>JBHOQZ010000903.1:0-3153 GCA_042408635.1 Chloroflexota bacterium | reverse complement strand
GGTCCGGCCGGCGGGACGCCCCGCCGGCCGGACGGCGGCGCGCCGGGCGATCTCGCCGGGGCGGCTGCTGGGCGCGGCGCTCGAGTGGGTCGGCATCGCGCTGACGCTCGTCTTCATCGGCCTGCCGATCGTCTGGATCGCGCTGACCGCGTTCAAGTCCGAGGGCGATGCCTACACGCTCAACGTCCTGTTCGTGCCGACGCTCGACAACTTCATCGCGATCTTCGGTGAACCGCTCTACGTTGGGCGGTTGATCGTCAACAGCGTGGTGGTGGCGGTCGCGACGGTGCTGATCGCGATCCCGCTTGCGCTCATGGCCGCCTATGTCTTCTCGCGCCACGTCTTCGTGGGCAGCAGCGTCCTGCTCGTCTGGGTGCTCAGCACCCAGTTCATCCCGCCGGTGGTGGTGACGATCCCGTTCTTCCAGCTCTTCCGCGAGCTCGGCCTGATCGATACGCGGCAGGCGCTCGTCATCCTCAACCTGGCGGTCGTGCTGCCCTACGCCATCTGGATGCTCAAGGGGTTCGTCGACGCCCTGCCACCCGAGGTCGAGGAGGCGGCGTTCGTCGATGGCTGCGGCGAGCTGGGCATCCTGCGCCACGTGACGTTTCCGCTGGTGATGCCGGGCGTGCTGGTGACGGCGGTGTTCTCGTTCATCGCGGCCTGGAACGAGTTCCTGTTCGCGCTGATCATGACGCGCACCGACGCCCGGACGATCCAGATCGGACTGCTCAATGCGGCCGGCCTGCGCGGTGTCCAGTGGGAGTGGATGTCGGCGGTCGGCATCCTGGTGATGGTCCCGATCTTCATCCTCTCGCTGCTGATCCGGCGCCATTTCGTGCAGGGTCTGACGCTGGGTGCAGCAAAGTAGACCTGGCAGAGGCGGTCACGCGCCAGCGCGACGGGGCCACCCAACCGGAGGCACACAGGAGGCTGGATGGCGGGCGAACCGGCGGGGGAGGCGGGTGTGCCAGCCGCGCGGCGGGTGACCTCGGTCGACGTGGCGCGGCTGGCCGGGGTCGCCCAGTCGACGGTGTCGCGGGCGCTCAGCGGGGCGGGGCCGGTCTCGCCGGCGGTGCGCGAGCGGGTGCTGGCGGCGGCGCGCCAGCTCGGCTACACGCCGGATGCGATCGCCCGCAGCCTGATCACGCGCCGGACCCATATCGTCGGCATCGTGATGGCCGGGCTCAGCAGCCCCTTCCAGCCCTACGTGCTCGAGAAGCTCATCCAGCGCCTCGGGGCCGCGGGGCAGCAGGCGCTCGTCTTCAGCGCCGCACCCGGTCAGGAGGTCGACGACATCCTCCCGGCCGTGCTCGAGTACCGGCTCGACGGCCTCATCATCACCTCGGCGACGCTCTCCTCGCCTAAGGTCGAGGCGTGCCTGCGCCACCGCACCCCGGTCCTCCTCTTCAACCGCGACATGCCCGGCGAGCGCGTCAGCGCCGTCTGCTGCGACAACGTCGCCGGCGGGCGGCTGGTCGCCGACGCGCTCGTCGCGGCCGGCCACCGCCGCTTCGCCTACGTGGCGGGCAGCCGCAACAGCTCGACCAACCGTGACCGCGAGCGCGGGTTCACCGAGCGGCTGCGCGAGCTTGGTCAGGTGCTGGCCCGGCGCGAAGAGGCGGCCTATACCTACGAATCGGGCCAGGAGGCGGCCGGGCGACTGCTCTCCGCCGGCGAGCCGCCGGACGCCATCTTCTGCGGCAGCGACATCATCGCCCTGGGTGTCCTCGACACGATCCGCGCGGCCGGCTGGCCCGTGCCCGAGGCGGTCTCGATCGTGGGCTTCGACGACATCCCCATGGCGGCCTGGGGCGCCTATGCCCTCACGACGATCCGCCAGCCGGTCGACGCGATGATCGAGGCGGCCGTCACCTTGCTGGCCGAGCGGATCGGTCGTCCCGAGACCGCACCGGTGCGCCGCTTCTTCCCCGGTACGCTGGTCGTGCGCCGCTCCGCCCGTGGTCTGGAGGCGTTCGACGGACGCGGCGACGCCGCCCCCGCAACCGGAGTCGCCCCCGTCGCCCCGTAGTGGGCGCAGACGCACCTGCCCCGTCCGGCGTCAGCCGGCCCGATGTCCCCGCCACGGGCACGAACTCCTGGTAGCACAAGAAGCGTGCCCCGTCCCGACGGCAGCCAGCCCAGGTGTCCCTTCGCACCGGCTTCGGAGGTCGACCGAACAGGTCCGCCGGGCACCAGGGCACCACCCCGGTTTGAAAGCGCGGCGGGGCTGCGCTATGCTCCCGGCGTGCCGAATCCCACCCTTGACAGGAGCCCGCGCGGCGCCCGGTTCGACCGCGGGTGGGCGGCGGGTGCACGACCGTTCAATTTTCGATGGAGGGGTAGGAAGGTGGCCGATAAAGAGGCGCTGAAGCAGGCGGCCTGCCGAGCCGTGGACCAGGTGGCCGAGCAGCTCATTCGAATGAGCGACTGGATGTACGAGAACCCGGAGCTGGGTCTGGCTGAGTATCAGGCGGCCGAGCGGTTGACCGGCATGCTCGACGAGTTCGGGGCGGAGGTCAAGCGCGGCATCGCGGGCCTGCCGACCGCGTTCTACGCCAAGCTCCCCGGCGGCAATCCGGGCCCGAAGGTGGCGATCGTCGCCGAGTACGACGCGCTCCCCGACGTCGGCCACGGCTGCGGCCACAACATCATCGCCACGGCCGCGCTGGGCGCCGGGATCGCGCTGGCGCATATCGGGAGCCAGTTGCCCGGCTCGGCGGTGGTGATCGGCACGCCGGCCGAAGAGTCGGCGGTGCCCAACGCCGGTGGCAAACTGCCCGTGCTCGACCACGGCTACTTCAAGGATGTCGACGCGGCGATCATGATCCACCCCTCGACCGAGGATTTCATCGCCAACCGCGGCTCGCTGGTCGCCTACGGCCTCGAGTTCCACTTCTACGGCCGGCCGGCCCACGCCGCCGCCAATCCGCACGAGGGGATCAACGCGCTCGACGCGGTCATCCAGACGTTCAACAACATCGCCATGCTGCGCCAGCAGGTGCGCCCCGAGGCCCGCATCCACGGCATCATCATCAACGGCGGCGGCGCGCCGAACGTGATCCCGCCCTACGCCGCCGCGCGCTTCCGCGTCCGCCACTCCGACCCCGTCTACGCGAAGGAGCTGTTCAATCGCGTGGTCGCCTGCGCGGA
>JBHOQZ010000896.1:0-1300 GCA_042408635.1 Chloroflexota bacterium | reverse complement strand
CGTGGCGGCTATTATACGGGGTGCCCCGGCGTCGGATCGGCGGGGCGGGGATGCGCGCCGCCCGGGGCGGGCGACGTGCAGTCAAGGCGACGGGTGAGGAGCAACGGGTGGACGCGGGGCCCGCGGGAGAGCGGATCGAGGCGCGGAGCGCGTTGGTGCGGCCCGGACTGGCGGGGCCGGCGCACGACCTGATGGCGGGGACGCGCCGCGCGCTCCGCGAGGCGTTCTGGCAGGTCGTGCTCGGCGCCATCGTCCCCTTCTTCCTGTTCTACCAGGTGCGCGACCGCGTCTCGCTCACAGCCGCCATCGTCAGCGCCAGCCTCTGGTCGGGCGCGGTGATCCTCTGGGCGTGGCGGGCGCGGAGCCGCTTCGACATCATCACGGCTGGGGCGCTGGCGGCGCTCGTGCTCAACGCCACCGTCGGCATCCTCTCGCAGGACGCCACGCTCTACTTCGCGCTGCCCGCCGCCGAGCACGCGGTCTACGTCGTCGTGCTGGTGCTCTCGGTCGTCCTCCGCCGACCGCTCTTCGGCGTGATCGCGGCGCAGTTCACGGGCGCGCCGCCGTCGGTCACGCAGCGCGACGCCTGGCGTCGCGCTTTCTCGGTCGTCACGCTCGCCTGGGCGGCCGGCGCGGTGCTGCGCATCATCGCGCGCCTCGGCCTCCTGTTCACGGTGGGCGTCGACCTCTTCCTCGTGCTCTACCCCGCCTTCAGCTACACGCTGAGCGCCGGCCTGCTCGTGTTCCCCTTCTGGTACCCGAACCACGTCTTCCGCCGCGAGCCGCTTCCGGTCGGTGAGGCTGCCGAGGAAGCGGCCGCGCAGGCCACGGTCCCGACCAACATCGGCTGACCCACCCGCCACCGGTTTCTGTCCCAAAGGCCGTGGAACAGGTGTGCGGAACGGGCGAGAATGGGGAGAGACGGCACCGGGAGGGGAGCCCATGCGCGCCTACCTCGACACCGTCGACTCGCCCGCCGGACCGCTCGCCTTCGCGGTCGACGAGGCGGGCGCCCTGGTCGGCCTCCACTTCATGGAGGGTGAGTACGGCCGCACGCTCGAGGTCGACCTGACCCGCCTCGGCTGCACCGTCGTGCCCGACGCCCTCCGCACCGCCGACGCCCGCCGCCAACTGCTCGAGTATCACGCGGGCACCCGCCGCCGCTTCGATCTGCCGCTCGTGCTGCACGGCACCGAGTGGCAGCGGGCGGTCTGGGGCGCGCTCCTGCGCATCCCGTTCGGCGAGACGCGCAGCTACGCGCAACTGGCGGCCATGGCCGGGCGGCCCGGCGCGGCGCGGG
>JBHOQZ010000893.1:0-1110 GCA_042408635.1 Chloroflexota bacterium | reverse complement strand
CCCCGTCCCTGCGCGCGGGCTTCAGCCCGCCGACGGACCCCTCCCCCCCATCCCTACGCGCCGGCTTCAGCCGGCCGACGGCAGCGCCGCGCGGGGATCGGCGGGCGGGGGGCTCAGCGGGCTGCGGTAGGGTGGGCCGCCGGCCATGGCGGCGGCCATGGCGTCGTAGAGCTCCAGGATCAGCCGCGCCGTGCGGTACTCGCCGTGGCGCCGCACGTCGTTGCTCCTGACGATGGGGAAGGTGTCGAGGATATAGGCGACGTCGGCGCGCTCGATGCCGTAGAGGTGGAAGAACGCCGCGTCGAGCTCGCAGCGGAGCGTGAAGCGCCGCGCCTCGTCCCAGCGGAACGGCGGCCCGGCGTAGCCCATGTCGCGCGCGAACGGCGCCAGGTCGTGCGCCGTGTAGGTCAATTCGAGCACCCGCGCCCCCAGCCACCCCTTCAGCGTCTCCCCCACCGCCCACGGGCACGGCTCGCCGTAGGTCTCCGGCGGCAGGACGGGCAGTTGCTTGAACACGTGGTATTTGAGGTGGGTCCCACCGATCTTCTGACGGGCGGCGTAATCGAGGACGAAGCTGTCGAGGTTCGCATGCAGCAACCCGCAACTCGCGATGGGGCTGGCGTTCGGGAACATTAGAAGCACGGTGTCCCCGCAGCCCACGAGCGGCAAAACGGTAGAAATGGTCGTGCGCTCGTTGGTGCTGCAGCAGATGTCGCGCCAGCCGAGGAGCCAGAGCCGGTCCCACTTGCCGGCAAGGCGGGCGCGGACCTCGGCCTCGGGCACCCAGTAGCGGGGCAGCACCAGGCGGGCCGGGTCGGCCTTCTCGGCGGGGGTGAGGTCGCGCGTCTCCCGTCCGGAGTCATCGTAGGTCGCCCAGCGGTGGTCGAAGTGGTGCAGCAGCTTCGCCTCGTAGAGGGGCAGGTAGCGCTCCCCGTCGCGGACGAAGACGTTGCCGGGGCCGGGGGCGGAGTGGTGGACATCGTCGAAGACATCGGTTTGACTGTCGGCGGGCTGAAGCCCGCGCGCAGGGAGCGGGGCCGGCTGAAGCTGGGACAGAGCGTCATCGTTCCCGGGCGCGGGCTTCAGCCCGCCCTCGTCCCTCCGCGCGGG
>JBHOQZ010000892.1:0-1229 GCA_042408635.1 Chloroflexota bacterium | reverse complement strand
CACAGCCGCAGGCCCCGCGCGCCGGGGCAGTCACCGCCACCTCCGCCGCCGCGGCGCCGGTCCAGCTCGAGGTCAAGGCGCGCACGCCGCTCCAGATCGCGGTCAACCGCTTCCTGCGCCACCGCCTTGCGGTGGCGGGCTCGCTCGTGCTGCTGCTCTTGCTGCTCATGGCGATCTTTGCGCCCCAGCTCGCGCCCTACAATCCGTACGAGATCAACCCGACCGCGTTCCAGGCGCCGCCGACGGCGGCGCACCCGCTGGGCACCGACGCGGTGGGCCGCGACGTGCTCAGCCGCCTGATCTACGGCTCGCGCGTCTCGCTCTCGGTCGGCATCGTGGCCGTGTCGATCTACGACTCGATCGGCACGGTGCTGGGCGCGCTCGCCGGCTACTACCGGGGCTGGGTCGACTCGGTGATCATGCGGCTGGCCGACGTGGTGCTCTCCTTCCCCGGCCTGCTGCTCATCCTGGTGCTGGTCAGCGTAGTCGGCGCGAGCATCTGGAACATCATGATCGTGCTCGGGCTGCTCGGCTGGCCGCCGATCTGCCGGATCGTGCGCGGCAACTTCCTCAGCCTGCGCGAGCGCGAGTTCGTCGAGGCGGCGCGCTGCCTCGGTGTGCGCGACCTGCGGATCGTCTTCCGCCACATCCTCCCGAACACCGTCGGCCCCATCCTGGTGGCCGCGACGTTCGGCGCGGCGATCGCCATCCTGACCGAGTCGGCGCTGTCGTTCCTCGGGCTCGGGGTGCAGCCGCCCGAGGCGAGCTGGGGCAACCTGCTCACCGAGGCGCAGAGCCTGACGATCCTCGAGCGCATGCCCTGGCTCTGGCTGCCGCCCGGCATGCTGATCTTGATCTCCGTGCTCGCGATCAACTTCATCGGCGACGGTCTGCGCGACGCCTTCGACCCCCGGCTGATGTCGTAGAGGCGCCGACCGCGCCGCGGCGCGCCGGCGGCACGAAACCGGCCGCTCGCGCGTCCAGCATGCAGGACGTGGTTCAATGGCGAACACACGTATTCAGCAAGGAGGAGACTGTCCCCATGGTTCTGCGCGCGCCCAAACCCGCGCTGTGGGCGGCGACCGCGCTCGCGGCCGTGAGCCTGGCGCTCACCGCCTGCGGCGCACCGCAGCCCGCCTCGGCGCCCGCCCCGGCATCGTCACCGGCGGCCCAGGCAAGCCCGACGACACCACCCCAGACGCTCAACCCCTCGGCGGCGAGCCCGGTCG
>JBHOQZ010000891.1:0-3912 GCA_042408635.1 Chloroflexota bacterium | reverse complement strand
GGAGGCGCTGCGGTCGCTGGGCGAGCGGCGCTTCGACGTTGCGCTCTGCAACATGGCGCTGATGGACATCCCGACGCTCGACCCGCTCATGGCGGCGCTGCCCCGGCTGCTCAAACCGGGCGGCCGCTTCGTCTTCTCGGTGATCCACCCCTGCTTCGCCATGCCGGGCAGCGCGATCGTGGCCGAGCGCGGCGAGCGAGGCGGCGAGGTCTACACGAGCCAGGCGCTGCGGCTCACGCGCTACCTGCGCATCCCGCCCGAGAAGGGCCTCGGCATCGTCGGCGAGCCGGTGCCGCACTACTACTTCCACCGGCCGCTCGGCGAGCTGCTGGGGGCGGCCTTTCGGGCCGGGTTGATGCTCGACGCGCTGGAGGAGCCGGGCTTCCCCGATCAGGGGTCGCACCCGCCCGCGGCGGGTCCCCGAGACCCGCTGCGCTGGGACAACCTCGACCAGTTCCCCTACGTGCTCGTGGCCCGGCTGCGGGCCATCACGCTGCCGCTTGAGGCGGAGCGGGCGTAGCGGCCGGGCGCGGCCGGTCGCGGACGCCGCGCAGCAGCGCCAGCGCGACCACCACCATGAGGCAGAGCGAGGCGACCGCCGCCGGCCGGCCCAGCCCCAGCCCGTCGACCACGAGCGCCCAGAGCAGCGGCCCGAGCACGGCGCTGAAGCGCCCGACCATGGCGTAGAGCCCGTAGAACTGCCCGAGGTGCTGCGGCGGCGCGAGGCTGAGCATGAGCGGCCGGTCGGCGGCCCAGGTGCCGCCCAGGGCGATTCCCGCCAGCGGCGCGACGACCCAGACCAGGGCGCTGTCGAGCTTCAGGAAGCCGATCGCCGCCACCAGCACGAGCAGCCCGAGCCAGAGGACGAGCACGCCGTTGAGGGTGCGCTTCGGCCCGATCCGGTCGACGATCACGCCCGCCGCCAGCGCGCCGACCAGCGCGGCCGCGATGCCGGCCAGGAGCACGTACTGCGCCTGGCGCTCGGTGAAGCCGACCTCGTTGGTGACGTAGATCCCCATGAAGGCGATGCTCGTGTTGGCGGCGTCGGTGTAGAAGACGCGCCCGACCAGGAAGCGGCGCAGGTCGGGGTACTCGCGCACGCGCCGAACCGTCCCGCGCAGCTCGGTCAGCGCCCGGCGCGCGGCAACCGCCCCGAACGGCTCGGCGCCCGCCCGGGCGCGCTCGCGCACGAAGACGAAGCAGGGCAGGGCAAAGAGGAGGAAGCACAGCGCCGTGAGCTGGAACAGGAGCGGCTTGGCGGTGGGATCGTGGCCCAGGATCGTCAATCCGAGTCCGATGCCGATGAACGAGCCGACGTAGCCGATCCCCACGCCCAGCCCGCCGATCCGGCCAACGGTCTCGGGCGTGCTGACGCTCGGCAGCAGCGCATCGTAGAAGATCAACCCCGCCTCGAAGGCGTAGACCGCGACCACGAACGCCCCCAGCGAGAGCCAGAGCCCGACCGAGCCGAGCGGCAGCGTGGCGGCGCAGCAGAGGAGTGTCGAGGCGACCAGGAACGGCATCCGGCGCGGCGTCTGATCGGAGAGCGCACCCAGGAACGGCGCGGTGACGAAGATGAGCGCCATCGCCAGGCTGTTGGCGAGGCCGTAATCGCTGTCACGCCCGCCCATGTCGTTGACGACCCAGAGCGAGAAGTACAGCGACACGATGTTCATCGAGAAGATCGTGTTAGCGAGGTCGTAGAGCACCCAGGCGGCGACCGCGCGCCGGTCGATCCGTGCGCGCTCGGCGGGAGGTGTCGGAGCTCGCACCGGCGCGCCGGGCGCGGCGGTCGCCCCGTGCGATCCGGCCCTCTCCAGCTCAAACTCGGACGATGCCGTCGGCTCGCCCATCGCACCTCCTGATCTGGACCGCAGATGCTCGCCTGCGCCGCGCTGGGACACCCGAAGGCGCGGCCGACTGCCCTGCAGGGCCGCTTCCCGCCCGCTCCTCCACGCGGGGCGGTCACCCGGTGAGCGATGACACCCCGGCGGTGACGAGCGGTGCGGCACTGTCCGTGCCTCCTCTCCGGGCGGTCACCCGGTGAGCGATGACACCTCGCGGCGTCGAACGCGCGCCCGGCGAACCCCAGGCGTCGCCTGGCCGCTCGACGAGGCCGCGGCCGCTGCCCGGCCTAGGTCGGCTCGGCGGCCGCTCCGTCCCGCTCCTAGTCCCGCCGGAGTACGCCCATGTGGACCACGTCAACGTAGCGGCCGTTGCTGTAGGCGCGCTGGCGTAGGCGACCCTCCTCGACGAAGCCGCAGGCCCGGTAGGCCCGGATCGCCCGCTCGTTGTCGGCGTGGACCCAGAGCCAGACGCGCCGATACTTGCGCAGGCGAAAGGCGTAGTCGATGAGCAGCCCCACGGCCTCGCGGCCGTAGCCCCGGCCCCAGTACATCTTGTCCCCGATGCCGATGCCCAGCTCGACCGAGCGCGCGGTGTGGTTCGGGTTCGAGAGCCCGCAGTGGCCGATGAACTGCCCGTCGGCCTCGATCGCGCAATAGGCGTCGTCCCGCCCGCCCTTGGCCGCCGCGCGCTCGAAGTCGGCCACCAGGCGCTCGAACGACTGGGGCATCGGTGGGTCGCCTCCGCCGGCCAGCTCGACCTCGAGGTCGTTGTTCATCGCCCAGAGCCGGGGCAGGTCCTCCCGACGCAGCGCCCGCAGCGTTATTCGCGACCCCTGCCGCATCGCACTCCCTCCCTAGCCGCCATGCGCCAGGCGATTTGTCGGCGTCGGCAGCATTTCACCGGGCAGCCCGCCGGCCTCCAAGCACCGGGCGCGCCGCGCGCGGGCCAGCGCCGCGGCACCGGGCGCGGCCCGGTCCGCCCCATAGTACACGGCGCGCCGCTCCCGGTCCGGTTCGGCCACGACCGGGCGCCGGTGGACGGCTTCAGCGAGAGCACGATCCCCTCGGGCAGCCCTGGGTCCGGTTCGGCCACGACCGGGCGCCGGTGGATGGGGCGCGAAGCTCAGCGGCAAAGGTCGGTCGAGAAGTAGCGCTGGCCGGTGTCGGGGATGAGCGTGACGATCACGCTCTCGGGCGGCAGGCGCCGCGCCACCTCCAGGCAGGCGACGACGTTGGCGCCGCTCGAGATGCCGGCGAAGATCCCCTCCTCGCGGGCGAGCCGCCGCGCCATGGCGATCGCCTCGGCGTCGGGCACGACCACGACCTCGCTCAGCGCGTCGAAGTCGAGGATTTCGGGCACGAAGCCGTCGCCGATCCCTTCGATCCGGTGAGGTCCGAAGGCGCCGCCGGTCAGCACCGCGCACTCGGCCGGCTCGACCCCGACGATCCGCACCGCCGGATTGCGGGCGCGCAGGCCCCGAGCCACCCCGGTGATCGTCCCGCCGCTGCCGATGCCGTCGACGAAGCAGGTGACGCGCCCGCCCGTCTGCTCCCAGATCTCGGCGGCGGTCGTCTGCTCGTGGGCGAGGACGTTGTCCTCGTTCTCGAATTGGCCGGCAATCCAGGCGTTCGGGTCGGCGGCCGCGATCTCGTGCGCCTTCGCCAGGGCCAGGTCGACCCCGGTCTCGCTGCCCGGCACGAAGACGATCTCGGCGCCGTAGGCGCGCACGATCGCCTTGCGCTCCTCGCTCATCCCCTCGGGCATCACCACCACCATGCGGTACCCCTTCACGGCCGCGGCGCAGGCGAAGGCGATCCCCGTGTTGCCGGTGGTGGCCTCGACGATCGTGCCGCCGGGGCGCAGGTCGCCGCGCGCCTCGGCCCGCTCGATCATGAAGCGGGCGATGCGGTCCTTCACGCTGCCGCTCGGGCTGAAGTACTCGAGCTTCGCCAGCACGGTCGGCGCGATTCCCTCGGTCACGCGGTTGAGCCGCACCATCGGCGTCGCCCCGGCCAGCTCGAGCACATTCCCCGCGACGCGCATACCCTTCCCCTTCCGTGATCC
>JBHOQZ010000887.1:0-1341 GCA_042408635.1 Chloroflexota bacterium | reverse complement strand
GCCGCGGCCCAAGGCCAGCCGCTGCGCGCGCCGGCACCCGGCGGGGCGCCCCAGGCGGCGGTCGGCAAGCCGCTCCAACCACCGGCCGACGGTGGCAGTACGGGCCGGGTGGCGGCGAGCCCGCTCGGCGGCAAGGTCGTGGGCCTGGCCGGCCAGTATCTCGGCTACCGCTACACCTGGGGCGGCACCCAGCCGAGCACCGGCTTCGACTGCTCGGGCTTCACCTACTACGTCTACCGGCAGGCCGGCCAGTACATCCCGCGCGACCTCTGGGGCCAGGTGAGCGCCGGCCCGCGCGTGGCCCGCGGCGACCTCCAGCCCGGCGACCTGGTGTTCTTCCAGAACACCTACACCGCCGGTCTGTCGCACAGCGGCATCTACATCGGCGGCGGCCGCTTCATCCACGCCGGCAGCGAATCGACGGGGGTGCTCATCAGCAGCCTGAACGAGCCGTACTGGAATGCCCGCTACTACGGGGCCAGCCGCCCCGGCGCCCGCTGACGGGACGGCTCCTCGGCCCCAAGCCTAGGGGGCAAACCGACGGGTATCTCACCCCAACAGGCGCCTGGCTGTCGGCGCCCCGGCGAGTGAGCCGCTTGCCGGGGCGTCGGCATTTCTTGCTGAGTTGCTCCTTGCGCGAGCGCCGGCAGATCTCGCGATCGACGCGGCTACGGCCGGAGGCGGCGGGCGTAGGCGTGGACCGCCTCGACCTGCTCGCGCGTCTCGATGGAGCCGGGGCGCAGGCGGCGAACCTGGCCGATGGCGGCGTCGGGCGCGCGGCCCCGGCTGACCAGGTAGCAGGCGAGGAGGGTACCGGTGCGGCCGAGCCCCGCGCCGCAGTGGACCGCGACCCGGTGCCCGCTGGCCGTCACCTCGGCGATCGCCGCGACGCCGCGCTCGATCTGCTCCGGCGTGGGGGGCGTGAAGTCGGCCACCGGCAAGTGCAGCTCCGTCAGCCCGTAGCGGGCGAGGCGCGCGGGCGCGTGCGGCCGCGCGTGGAGGTTGATCAGCAGCGTGACGCGACGCGACGCCAGCAGCGCCAGCGCGGGCTCGCGTCGGGGGTAGGCGCAGGCGAGCACGGCGCCCGCCTCGACCCACGTCCCCGTATCGAGCCGCACCCCGGCCGCCTTGAGGAGCGAGTCGACGAGCGTCAGCCGCCGGAGCAGGTGCCGCAGGCGGGTGAGACCCCCGGCCGGTCGCGGCAGCAGGCGCAGGCGCCGCCCGAGGTGCCGGAGGGGATGCGCCGGCCGGGTCGGCTGCTGCCGCGCGTTGCCCCGCGACGACCGCGGCCCGGTCACGATGGCCGGTTTCGCTCGGCCGGGCCGGCGGGCGAGGCCGGGC
>JBHOQZ010000885.1:0-1060 GCA_042408635.1 Chloroflexota bacterium | reverse complement strand
GCCACGGTCTGGCCGAGCCCACCGCCGAGCGGGCGGTCACCCTGGCCGCCTACCACCTCCGGCGCGACCCAGCGGCGCCCGCCCGCTGGCGCGCCGGCCCCGAGTCGCTGGTGGTGCTCGAGCCGGAGTGGCTCGAGGACGTCACCAGCCTGACTCAGACGCAGTACTGCGAGCGGCACTACCTGATCGGCAAGTTCCAGGCGGACGCCGCCAGCGCGGCGACGGTGCGGGGCAATCTGGCACACGCCGTGTTTCGCCAGATCGTGGCGAGCCCCCACGACAACTATCTTCTGCGCCAGGCGCTGGACCAGGCGGCGCGCGCCAGCGCCGTCACGCTCGGTGCCCTCGAGCTCGATCCCGCCGACGTCCTGGCGGCGGCCCGCCAGCCGCTGCGCAAGCTGGTTCGCTGGGCGCGCGCGCGCGCCCCGGACGGCGCCCCGCGCAGCGAGACCTTCCTCCTGGCGCATCGGCTCGGCCTGCGCGGCCGGATCGACGCGGCCTGGGACGTGGATGGCCGGATCGGAACGGTCGCCGAGCTGAAGACCGGCAAGCCGTGGGGTGGCCGGGCGCGGACGGCCGACGAGCTGCAGGTGGGCGCCTACGGGCTCATGCTGGCCGAGCGCGGCGTGGCCGACCTGCGCCAGGAGCGGCTGCTCCTGCTCTATGCCGGCGGTGAGGACGACCAGCAGCCGGTCCTGGAGAGCCCGGTGCCGTTCCGCGCGCGCACCTTCGCCAACCTGGTCCACTTCCGCAACCGTCTGGTGCTGATCGATCTGACCGGGCACGCGACGTACGAGAAGCCGAGCAAGTGCCGCGCCTGCCGCCTCAAGCGCGACTGCCACCGCCTGACCGAACTGCTGGAGGAGCCGCGCTGCGTCAACGGCTGCGTGCTCGGCGAGAGCTGCCCGGGCCGCCGCCACTTCGCCGAGACCGAGCGGGCCTTCTTCCGTCGCTGGGTCGGGCTGCTCGACGAGGAGTGGCGAGCGCTCAACGACGCGACGGCTCGCCTCTGGCGGACCGATCCGGCCAGCCGCTGCGCGGACGGCGCGGCGGCCGCGGT
>JBHOQZ010000880.1:0-8049 GCA_042408635.1 Chloroflexota bacterium | reverse complement strand
TCCAGTAGCCCCGCCCGGGGCTGCCCGCCCGGGGCTGCCCGCCCGGAGCCGCGGGGTCGGCGCCGCGACCGCGCGCCGGCTGCCCAACGTGGCGCGGATTCGGGCGATGAGGAGGAGGGGCGCCGATCTTCCGATGCGATCGGCGCCCCGTTGGATTAGTCGGTCCGCGCGACGCCGGGCGAGGCGGGTTGCATCAGGCGACCTTGACGGTCTGCATCGCCCGGATGATCGCCTCGGCCATCTGGTAGGTGCTGGCGGCGGTCGGGTCGCTGCGGTCGGGCTTGAGGTCGTAGGTGACGTCCTTGCCCTCCGCGATGACCTTGGCGGTGGCCGCCTCGAGACGGTTGGCGGCCTCGGTCTCGCCGAGGTAGCGCAGCATCAACACGCCCGAGAGGATCATCGCGGTCGGGTTCGCCTTCGCCAGCCCCTTGTATTTCGGGGCGGAGCCGTGGACCGGCTCGAACAGGGCACCCTGCTCGCCGATGTTGGCGCCGGGGGCGACGCCCAGGCCGCCGACCAGGCCGGCGCAGAGGTCGGAAATGATGTCGCCGTAGAGATTGGGCAGCACGAGCACGTCGTAGAGCTCGGGCTTCTGGACGAGCTGCATGCAGCAGTTGTCGACGATCAGGTCGCTGAACTCGATCTCGGGGTATTCCTTGGCGACCTCGCGCGCAACGGAGAGGAAGAGGCCGTCGGTGAACTTCATGATGTTCGCCTTGTGGACGGCGGTGACCTTCTTGCGGCCGTTGGCGCGGGCGTAGTCGAAGGCGAACTTGACGATGCGGCGCGAGCCGGTGATCGAGATCGTCTTGACTGAGATCGCGCTGTCGGGGCGGATCTTGCGGTTGAGCAGGCGGTCGACGAGGTCCATCACCTGCTGCACCTCGGGCGTGCCCTCGGCGAACTCGATACCCGAGTACATGCCCTCGGTGTTCTCGCGCACCACCACTAGGTCGATGTTGTCGTAGCGGCTCTGGATGCCCCGGTAGGTCTTGGCCGGGCGGAGGTTGGCGTAGAGGTCGAGCGCCATCCGCAGCGCGACGTTGACCGAGCGAAAGCCAGTGCCGACGGGCGTGGTCAGCGGGCCCTTGATGGCAACCTTGTTGCGGCGGATCGACTCGATGACGTGGTCCGGCATGGGCGTGCCGTACCGGGCCATCGCCTCCTCGCCCGCGATCTGGACGTCCCAGTTGAACTGGACGCCCGTCGCCTCGAGCACCTGCCGGGTCGCCTCGCTGATCTCGACGCCGATGCCGTCACCGGGGATAAGGGTCACATTGTAGGCCATGGGTAGGGAGCCTCCTCCTGCTCTCCCCGGCACGCATCACCCGCCGCTGCGCCTCAGCGACGTTGCCGGGCGTACCCTGAGGTCCACGTCGACCTCACGACGATGGAGAATAGCATGGTGGCGGCTGCGCACGCGAATCGCGGCCCGGCCGGCTGCTCACCGGCGGGGCGGCGGCGGCGGGCCGAGCCGCCCCACCACCGGGCGCAGTCCGCTCCCGCCAACCCCAGTCAGGCCGAGCTGGACCTCGGCCGGGCCGGTGGTCGGCGTCAGGCGCAGGAAGAACTCGTTGGTGCGCGGCTGGTACAGCCCGACCGAGGCGCGCTCGCCGAGCCACGTCCCGCCGAGCGGCAGGAAGCCCTGGCGCGGCTCGCCGAGCGTCACGACAGTGTCGGCCTGGCCCGTACTGAGCGTGTGGCGCAGGAAGAACCGGCTTGTCGCCGGATCGTAGAGGCCAACTTTGGTGGTGCTGCCCGTGCTGCCGATCCAGTTGCCCGTTACCGGGAGCAGCCCCGCATCGCCCGTCCCGTAGACGACGACCGTGTCGGCCTGGCCGGTCGTGAGCGAGTTGCGCAGGTAGAAGACACTCGTGGCCGGGTCGTAGAGACCGACGCGGTCGCTACCGGCGCCGGTCCAGTCGCCCACCACCGGGAGCCAGGTGCCGGTTGTCGCAGTGACGGGGAAGGCCGGGCCGAAGGTGAAGGTGATGTCTGCCACACCGCTCGTGTTGCTGTTGCGCAGGAAGAAGAGGCCGGTCGAGGGGTCGTAGAGCCCGGGCGTGGTGATGCCGTCTCCGTTCCAGTCACCCATGAACGGGATGCCACCGGCCGGCCCGACCGGTCCATACTGGAACTCGACCTCCGCCGGTCCGGTGGTGTACGAGCGGCGCAACGCCCAGCGCCCGGTGCCGGGGCTGACCACGCCGACCGCGGCGCCCGGCCCATTCGGGGTGGGGTTGGGCGGGGTGGAGCCGGGCGTGGCGGTAGGGGTGGGTGTGGCCGGGCTGCTCAGATTGAGCGCGTTGGTCAGGTCGCCCGCGACCCGGCCGTCGACGTAGCGGCGCGTCACCAGCGACGGACCCGGCAGGTTGAATACCCGCTCGATGAACTTGATGATCGACGTCATGTCGTAGAACGTGCTGTCGACGAAGTTGCGGCGCGCGAACGGCGAAACGACGATGGCCGGCACCCGCGCGCCTGCGCCGAAGGAGAGGCTATTCGGCCCGTCGATCCCGGCCGGCGGTGGGACGTGGTCCCAGCGGCCGCCGTCCTCGTCGTAGGTGATGATGATGACGCTCTTGCTCCAGATCGGGGACTGTTGGATCTGGCGCACGGTGTCGTAGACGAAGCGCTCACCCTCCACGAGCGTCCCGTCGGCCGGGTGCTCGGTGTAGGTCTGGAGCGGGCGGATCCAGGCGACGGCGGGCCAGTTGCCGCTGGCGAGGTCGGCCTGGATCGTCTGGGTCAGCGCATTCTGCGTGGTGATGGCGGGGATGTTCGCCGTCTGGCAGGGCGAGCCCCAGGGGCAGTCGCTGAACAGGGGTAGCACCATCCCCGGGTCGGTGGCGCTGCCATACCGCCCGTACCACTTCCACGAAACGTTCGCCTGCTGGAGCTTGCGGACGATCGTCGGGTTGGTGAACGTCGGCGCGAACTGGCCGTGGCAGGTGTTGAGGTTGACGGTGTAGGTGACGCCGCCTACGGCGTAGAGCGGGCTGCCCCAGGTCGTGGGGTGCGCAGCCTCGGTGTAGCAGCCGGTGAGGTCGGGCGGCGCGGTGCCCGGTGGCACGATCCACTCCGGCGTGCAGGCGCAGAGCAGCCAGAGGTGGTTGAGGTACGAGTTGCCGTAGGCGGCGTGAAAGAAGTTGTCGAGCAAGGTGTAGTCGACCGCAAGCTGGCCCGTGCACTGGTACTGGCTACCGTTCCGGCACCCCTCGAGGTTGAGCGCCTCGTAGTAGCTCAGCGGGAGCGCGCCGAGCTGGAGCGGGTGCGAGGGCCAGCCGTAGGTGGCGTAGCGGTTCTGCTGCCCGGTGCCAGTGACCGGGGGATTGCGGTTGATCGCGTACTGCTGGGCGTGGAAGAGGTGGGTAACGCCACCGGTCTGGCGCGTCGGCGGGATGTACGGGCTCAGGTTGAACGGACCATTCGGCACGTCGATGGTGGTGCCGTTGGGCAGCGTCAGCGGCAGCGTGGGGTAGGGCTTGCCCTCCGGGTCGATCTGCGTCTTCTGGGCGGGGGTGGCGTTGGCGATGCCGTTGGCGGCCAGGCCGGAGACCGGGTTGACAAAGGTGCCATAGAGGCTGTCGAAGCTCCAGTTCTCCATGAAAATGATGATGACATGCTCGATCTGGTTGAGCTGCCCAGACGGCTCGGCCGCGGCCGGCCGATCCGTCGGCTGCCCGCCCGGATTCGCCAGCAGCCCGATCGCCACGACCAGTCCCACCAGCACGCCGCTCCAGGCGGGGCGCCCGGCTACCGGCCGCCCACCTGGGCCGAAGTCTCGCATTCCTCTTCCCTCCCCGCCCGCGCTGGCCCCACAGCCCCATCAGGGCGGGGCAAGCGGTCTGATCGCCACGGACAATCTGGCAGGGGCTATGTTAGCCGACGGTTTGCACCCAGGGCTATAGGGCGCGGGAGGCAGGGGCTCGGCGCGCCGCGGCCCGGCGATGTACTGTGGGCTGGTAGTGTGCCACCGCCTGGCGCGCCGCGGTGCGAATCTGGGTTGGGCAGGCGTCGGCTGCCGGGGTGCTGTGCCATAATAGAGGGAGACCTGCGAACCGGTTCCGGGAGAAGAGAATGTACCACAAGTTCGACGCGGTGATTGTCGGCGCGGGCGGCGCTGGGCTGATGGCGGCGATCGAGCTCTCGCGCGCGGGCGTCAACACCGCCTGCATCACCAAGCTCTACCCCAGCCGGTCCCACACCGGTGCGGCGCAGGGTGGCGTCTGCGCGGCGCTCGGCAACCAGGAAGAAGACCACTGGGAATGGCACATGTTCGACACCGTCAAAGGCGGCGACTACATCGTCGACCAGGACGCCGCCGAGGTAATGTGCCGCGACGCCATCGACACGATCTACTCCCTCGAGCACATGGGTCTGCCGTTCAACCGGACGCCCGACGGCAAGATCGACCAGCGCCGCTTCGGTGGCCACACTCGCAACTACGGTGAGGCCCCCGTCCGCCGCGCCTGCTTCGCCGCCGACCGCACCGGCCACATGATCCTCCAGACGGCGTACCAGCAGTCGATCAAGCACCAGGTCAATTTCTTCTCCGAGTTCCAGCTCCTCGACCTGATCGTCGACGACGGCGTCTGCTGCGGCGTCGTTGCGGTGGACATCCGAACCGGTGAGCTGCATACTTTCCACGCCAAGGCCACGCTCTTCGCCTCGGGCGGCTACGGCCGGCTCTGGCGCGTCACCAGCAACGCGCTCGCCTCGACCGGCGACCCGATCGCCATCGCCTACCGGCGCGGTGTGCCGCTCGAGGACATGGAGTTCTACCAGTTCCACCCGACTGGGCTCTACGGCATCGGCATCCTGCTCTCCGAGGCGGCACGCGGCGAGGGCGGCATCCTGCTCAACGGCAACAAGGAGCGCTTTATGGAGCGCTACGCCCCCCGCCTCAAGGACCTCGCCCCGCGCGACATGGTCTCGCGCTGCATCTACCAGGAGATCAAGGAGGGTCGCGGCGTCAACGGCAAGGACTACGTCTGGCTCGATGTGTCCCACCTGGGCGAGAAGGTGATCCGCGAGAAGCTGCCCGACATCACCGACTTCGCGCGCACCTACCAGGACGTCGAGCCGATCCGTGAGCCGGTAGCGATTCAGCCGACGGCGCACTACGCCATGGGCGGCATCCCGACCAACATCGACGCCGAGGTCGTCATCGACGGTGAGGGTACGGTGCTGCCCGGCTTCTACGCGGCGGGCGAGTGCGCCTGCGTCTCGGTCCACGGCGCGAACCGGCTCGGCACCAACTCGTTGCTCGACATCATCGTCTTCGGCCGCCGGGCCGGCAAGAAGATGGTCGACTACGTCAGGCACGCCGACCTGCCGCCCCTGCCGGCCGACCCGGAGGCCACGGCCCGCCACGAAGTCGATCGGCTCGAGGCCCAGCGCGGGAACGAGAAGGTGGCGGCACTGCGCAAGATCATGCAGGCCGAGATGATGGACAAGGTCTCGGTGGTGCGCACCGCCGAAGGGTTGCAGCAGATGCTCGACACGCTCGGCGAGCTGCGCGAGCGCTACGCCCGCTGTGAATTGCAGGACCGCGGCAACACGTTCAACACCGAGCGGCTCGAGGTCCTCGAGTTCGGCTACATGCTCGACCTGGCCGAGGTGACGACGCGCTGCGCGCTCCACCGCACCGAGAGCCGGGGCGCCCACTACCGTGACGATTACCCCAAGCGCGACGACGCTCGGTGGCTCAAGCACACGCTCGCCTATACCGCCGAGGGCGGCGTCCGCTTCGACTACAAGCCGGTGAGCATCACCCGCTTCGAGCCGCAGGAGCGCGTGTACTAGCCAAGGCGCAGTCGCCGCAACCGCCGGGCAACGGTGCCGGGCCGGGGCGGCCCGATGGAGGGGGCCAGCGATGAAGGTCGTCTACCGCATCAAGCGGTTCAACCCCGAGACCGACGATAAGCCGCGCTTCGTCGAGTACGAGGTCGAGCAGGAGCCGCTCGACCGCATCCTCGATGGGCTCAACCAGATCAAGTGGTACCAAGACGGCACGCTGACGTTCCGGCGCTCGTGCGCGCACGGCGTCTGCGGCTCGGACGCGATGCGCATCAACGGCCGCAACCGGCTCGCCTGCAAGGAGCTGGTGAAAAACTACGGCTCGAAGGTGACGGTCGAGCCAATGCTCGGCTACCGGGTGATCAAGGACCTCGTCGTCGACTTCGAGCCGTTCTTCGAGAAGTACCGCTCGATCAAGCCGTACCTCATCAACGACGAGCCGCCGCCGACCGCCGAGCGGCGCCAGTCGCCCGAGGAGCGCGAGCGCTACGACGAGGGCACCAAGTGCATCCTCTGCGGCGCCTGCACCGGCGCCTGCCCGCCGTTCTGGGCGAACAACGAGTTCGTCGGCCCCGCCGCGCTCGTCAACGCCCATCGTTTCATCTTCGACTCGCGCGATCGCGGCGCCGACGAGCGGCTCGACATCCTCAACGGGCGCGACGGCGTCTGGCGCTGCCGCACGGTGTTCAACTGCACCGAAGCGTGTCCGCGCGACATCGAGATCACCAAGCTGATCGGCGATCTGAAGCGCGAGCTGCTCACCCGCTAGCACCCGCCGGCGCCGGGAGTCACCCGGTTCGACAGTGCGGGCGCCCGATCCGGCGCTCGCACTGTCGCCTCTCATGTGGCAGAATGGCACGGGTTGTGCGTTGGCCGCACACGGCCGCGCCGACCGTGACCGGGGGTTGCCCCCTCACCTAGTGCCCCGGTCGCGGTCCGCCACCGGTCCGTTCCCTCGAACCGCCCGATCGGGGGATACGGTGCCACGTGACCGCGTCGAGGAAGAAGCCTGGTGAGCGAGCTGATCGGACGCACCCTCGGGGGGCGCTACCGCCTGGAGGCCGAGCTCGGCTCGGGCGGCATGGCCCGGGTCTACCGCGCCCGCGACCTGCTGCTCGAGCGCGAGGTCGCGGTCAAGGCGCTGCGGCCGGAGCTGGCGGCCGAGGGCGCGGCGCGCCGCCGCGTTCTGGAGGAGGCGCGCCGCGCCGCCGGGCTGAGCCACCCGAACATCGTCGCTACCTACGATGTGGCGGTCGAGGGTGACGAGGCGGTCTGCTGCTACATCGTTCAGGAACTCGTGCTCGGCGACACCCTGAAGGCTCGGCTCGCATCGGGGCCGCTACCGCCGGTCGAGGCAGTCGGCTACGTGCTCCAGCTCCTCGACGCGCTGGCTGCCGCCCACAGGGCAGGCATCGTCCACCGCGATATCAAGGCGAGCAACGTCCTCCTCACGCCCGACAATCGCGTCAAGGTTGCCGATTTCGGGATCGCGGCACCGCCCGGGGCGGCCGGCCTTGACGCGGCGGGGCTGGTGCTCGGCACGGCGCAATACGCCGCGCCCGAGCAGTTGATGGGGTGGGAAGCGAGCCCAGCCTCCGATCTCTACAGTGCTGGTGTCGTGCTCTACGAGCTGCTGACCGGCCGCCTCCCCTTCACGGGCGACGATCCGCAGGCGGTGGCGCGGCTCCAGGTCGAGCGCGACCCGCCGCTGCCGCGCAGCCTGAATCCGCATCTGCCGGCGGTGCTGCAGGGGATCGTGCTGCGGGCGCTGGCGAAGCGGCCCGAAGAACGGTTCGCCAGCGCCGAGGCGATGGCCGACGCCCTGCGAAGCTGGCTCGATACGCTGACCGACCGGACGACGCGCCTGGCGCCGGTGGTCGAGCCGGCCCGCGAGCCGGAGGCGCCCAGCGCTCCGGCGCCGATGCCACCGCCCGTCGCCTCGGTGGAGGCAGATCCGGCGGCGGACCGCCGGCCCGCTCGCCTGCCCGCGCTAGCGATCGCCCTGCTGTCGCTGCTGGCGCTCGGCCTCCTGGGAGCGCTCGCGCTCGTGCTCGTGAGCGATCCGGCTGACTTCCGCGCCGGCGTCGGGTGGCTGCGTGCGAACGCGCCGGTGGGCGGACGTCCCCCGGGTACACCGCCAACGCCGAGCACGCCGCCGGCTCCACCTGCGCCCGTCGTGGCGGCCGCGACGGGGACCGCGGTTGCCGGACCGCCGCCCGCGCCGACCCGGACCATCCCCGCCGCGGT
>JBHOQZ010000869.1:0-2237 GCA_042408635.1 Chloroflexota bacterium | reverse complement strand
CCCGCTCAACCGGCTTGAGCAGCGCGTACAGGCACCGCTCGTTGATCACCGCCACCACCTCGGCGCCCACGCCGCCGGCGCGCGGCGCCTCGTGCACCACCACCGCGCGGCCGGTCCGGTTCACCGACGCCTCGATCGCCGCCTCGTCGAGCGGCGCGATCGTGCGCAGGTCGAGCACCTCGACCGAGGCGCCTTCGCGCGCCGCCACCTCGTCCGCCGCCGCCAGCGCCGCCGCCACCATGGCGCCGTAGGCGACGACCGTGACGTCCGTCCCCTCGCGCACCACCGCCGCGTGGCCAAGCGGCACGGTGTAGCGCTCGGCCGGTGTCTCCTGGCGCACCGAGCGGTAGAGCTTCATGTGCTCGAGGAAGATGACCGGGTCGGGATCCTCGATCGCGGCGTGGAGCAGCCCCTTGGCGTCGTAGGGGTTGCTCGGGATCACGACCTTCAGCCCCTGCACGTGCATGTAGAGCGCCTCGACGCTGTCGGCATGCAGCTCCGGCGTGCGCACGCCGCCGCCGAACGGCGCCCGGATCACGAGCGGCACGGTGTAGACGCCGCCCGAGCGCGCGCGCATGCGCGCCGCCTGCGAGGCGATCTGGTTGAAGGCGAGGTAGCTGAAGCCGGCGAACTGGATTTCGGCCACCGGCCGTAGCCCGTAGATCGCCATACCGATGGCGGTGCCGACGATCCCCGACTCGGCGAGCGGCGTGTCGAAGACGCGCGCCTCGCCGAACCGCGCCTGGAGCCCGTCGGTGACGCGGAAGACACCGCCGTTCTTGCCGACGTCCTCACCAAAGACGAGGACGCGCCGGTCGCGCTCCAGCTCGAGCGCGAGCGCGCTGTTGATCGCCTCGACCATCGTCCAGCGCGGCACCGCTCACCTCCCCGCCGCATCGCCGGCTGGCAGCTTGTCGATCAGCCTCCCGCGCTGGTCGGCGAGCTGCGGCGTCGGGTCGGCGAAGACCAGGTCGAACATGGCGGCGGGGTCGGGCGGCGGCAGCGCCTCCACGCGCTCGACCTCGCGCTCGATCTCGGCGTCGGCCGCCTCGCGCAGCCGCACGTCCTCGACCTCGTCGAGCAGGCCGCGATCTATGAGAAAGCGGCGGTAGCGCACGAGCGGATCGCGCGCCCGCTCGCAGCATCGACGCACCAGGTCGTAGACCGCCAGCACGTCGTTGCCGTCCACCACGTAGCCCGGCAGACCGAAGGCGGGGCCACGGTGGGCGAGGTACTCGGCCACGGTCTGGCGGTGGCGCGGCACGCTGATCGCCCAGCCGTTGTTCTGCACAACGAAGACGACGGGCGCCTTGAAGACGGCGGCGAAGTTCAGCGCCTCGTTGAAATCGCCCTCGGAGGTGGCGCCGTCCCCGCAGACGCCAACCACGACGCCGCGCCCGCCGTCGTACCGGATCGCCATCGCCAGGCCCACGGCGTGGGGCATCTGGGCGCCCAGCACGATCTGGAACGGCAGGCAACGCGCCTCGCGCGGGTACGGTGCGACCATGCCGCGGAACGCCTGGAGCATCGCTAGCGGCGGCACACCGCGCATGATGTAGGAGAGGATTTCGCGGTAGGAGCCGACGAGCCAGTCCTCCGGGCCGAGCGGCGCCGCGAGCCCGACCGAGGCCGCCTCCTGGCCGTTGAGGGGGCCGAAGGTGCCGATCCGGCCCTGGCGCTGGAGCGCGACCATGCGATCCGAGAAGACGCGGCCGAAGACCAACCAGCGGTAGAGGTCGCGCAGCGTCGCCTCCGGCAGCTCGGGCACCGCGCCAACGACGCTACCGTCCGGCGCGAGCACCTGGTGGACGTGATCGACGAGCGGAAACGGCATCGCCCCTCCCCTGCTCCACCCGTGGTTGACGGACCAGGCGCCGCCGACGCGCCGCCCGGACGCTCCCCCATTTTACCCTCCCCGCCGGGGCCACGCCCCCGCTGCCGCCCACCCGGTCCCATCACCGCACCAGCCTCCCGGCCGGTTCCCCCAGCATTGGGGGACAGGGGGCCCGCGTCCCCGCGCCGAGCCTGCTACGATTAGGGGGCGCGCGGGGCGACGCTGTGGTCGCCCCGGGGGAGCGTCGAGGCTCACGGGTCGGGGAAGGAATGGCACCGATGAGGACGAGTGGGGAGCATGATCTGCTTGCGCTGCTGCGCGGGCTACCGAGCGCGACGCGGCGCGAGTTCCTGCGCCGGGCGTTGCTCGCGGGCTGGGGCTTCGCGGCGGCGGGCGCGGTGGC
>JBHOQZ010000864.1:0-1214 GCA_042408635.1 Chloroflexota bacterium | reverse complement strand
TCCCCCTGCACGGATCTCCCATGCCACGCGCCGAAGCGGGCGGCTGTGCGGCCAATCCTAGCCGGGCGCCTTCTGTCTTGTCAATTCGCCGTGCCGCGGGCCGTGGCACCGCCGCGCGGGCGGCTGGCCGCGGCTGGCCGGCAGCCGCCTGCCACAGCGGCAAGCCTGACCGCAGCCGGCGCGATCGGCGCGGCTGGTGCGCTCCCCGGGCCCGCGGTAGGCTGGGGCCGCGCCGGGGGGGCGGCGCCCGCTCATCAGTTCCACCGACCGAGTGCCTGATCGCGCCCCGGCCGGTGGAATTGCGCTGGCCCGCGAGCGGGCGGGGTGAGGCGAGGTGACGATGCGGCAGGACGGCCGGCTCCCCCTGCCACCGGGGCCGCGCGGCCACCCCCTGCTTGGCGTGGTGCCCGAGCTGCGGCGCGATCCGATCGGCACGTTCGCGGCGCCCTGGCGCGCGTACGGTGACGTGGTCCGCGTGCCGCTGGGCGGCCCGTTCAGCGGCGTCCTCGTCGTCCACCCCGAGGCGGCCAAGCACGTGCTCCATGACCGTCACCGCGACTACGGCACGATCTGGTGGTACAACGCGCAGCTCGCCACGCTCACCGGGGAGGGCCTCTTATGAGCTCGGGCGAGCGCTGGCTGCGGCAGCGCCGCCTGATGCAGCCTGCCTTCCACCGCGCCCGGATCGAGGCGCTCGGCGCCGCCATGGTCGCGTGCACGCTGGAGCTGCTTGACCGCTGGGACCGCACGCTCACCCCCGACCGGCCCATCGACGTGGCGCGGACGCTCCTCGGCGCCGACGGGTCGCGCGAGGCCGACCACGTCGGCCTCGCCGTCTCCTTCGCGGTCGAGTGCGTCGAGCCGCCGGCTGGCCGCCTACATCGCGCTGTCGGTCTGGTTCCCGACGCCGCAGAATCGGCGCTTCCGGCGCCACCGCCGCCGGCTCGACGCGATCGTCTCCCGGATCATCCAGGCGCGCCGCCGCTCGGGCGCGGCGCGCGAAAACCTGCTCGGGCTCCTGCTGGCGGCGCGCGACGCCGGGACGGGCGCGACCATGGACGACCGCCACCTGCGCGACGAGGTGATGACGATCTTCCTGGCTGGCCACGAGACGACGGCGCTCGCGCTCACCTGGACCTGGTACTTGCTGGCGCGGCACCCTAAGGCGGCGGCGCGGCTGCGCGCCGAGCTGGCCGAGGTGCTGGGCGAGCGGC
>JBHOQZ010000863.1:0-2990 GCA_042408635.1 Chloroflexota bacterium | reverse complement strand
GACATATAATCCGGCTGCTGGGTGTCGATGCGCGGGCCGGGGTGCGTCGACACGAGGCAGGCTCGTGGGCAAGCGACCGGAGCGCAGCGCCAATTCGCACCCCGTGATCTGCCCAGGGGAGGCGGATCGGGCCCGGGTTGCGCAACCCGGGTGCGCGCCGATTGGGAGATACCAGAACGCACCGGCAGCCGACGGGTCCAGCGACTCCGAGGACGGCGAGTGGCTGAGCCGTTCGGCGCCGGCGGCGAGATCGAGCGCTGTGGCGACGGTTGGAGCGCGAACGAGCTGCGTGGTTCCGCGTGCGTTGGTCATCCCCGGCCCCTGGCCGCGCCGGGGGTGCGTCGATGCGCGTGGCGGTGAGGACGAGGCGTGGAGCTGACCGAGCGTCTGAACGCGGATTTGCGCGAGGCGATCCGTGCCCGGGACGAGCTACGGCGAACGACGATCCGCCTCGTGCTCTCCGCGCTCCACAACGCCGAGATCGCCGCCCAGCGCCCGCTTGACGAGGCGATGGCACAGGACGTGCTCCGAACCCAGGTCAAGCAGCGTCGCGAGTCGATCGAGCAGTACCGCAACGCGGGGCGCGACGACCTTGCCGCGAAGGAGGAGGCCGAGCTGGGCATCATCCTGGCCTACATGCCCGCTCAGCTCGGTCGCGACGAGGTTGTCGGAGAGGCGCGCCGCATCATCGACGAGGTGGGAGCGACCGGTCCCGCCGACATGCGCCGAGTGATGCCCCCGTTGATGGAGCGGCTGCGCAACCGCGCCGACGGGCGCATGGTGAGCGAGGTCGTCCGCGAACTGCTGGCCCAGCGGGGAGGCACCTGACGCCCCGCGCCAACCGCACGAGAAAGCTCGGAGGACATGGCTACCCAGGCCAGGGCCGCATGGCCCCGTTTCGCCCGGCCCGCGCTCCAATCGGCCGCGCTGGCCCTCGTGTTGATCGCCATCCTTGGCGTCCAGCTTGCCCCCGGCACCGTCGACCTCAACGTC
Organism: Chloroflexota bacterium; assembly: GCA_042408635.1. Classification (GTDB taxonomy): domain Bacteria; phylum Chloroflexota; class UBA6077; order FW602-bin22; family JBHOQZ01; genus JBHOQZ01. The sequence continues at coordinate 1,997 of JBHOQZ010000863.1, read as the reverse complement.
GGTGAGGTCGCCCCGCGCACGATCAAGTCGCCCAAGAAGGTCACCTTCGTCAGCCGCATCATCACCGACGCCGAGCGCGATCGCGCCGCCGCCAGCGTCCCCGACGTGCTCGACTACGACCCCGGCATCACCGGCGTCCAGCTCGGGCGGTTGCGCGACACGCTCAAGCGGATCGACGACATCCGCCGGGGCGCCGGTTCGGTCGAGCAGAAGCGCGAGGCGCTCGCCAAGCTCCCCGACGTCGAGCTCTCCCCCACCGCCATCGAGAACCTGCTCGAGTTCGACGAACTCAGCATGCGCGCGACCGCCACCGAGGCGCTGCGCCTCCTCGACGAGGTCCAGCGCCAGCGCCTCAGCGCCAAAGATCTGCCCGCCGCCCGCGACTCGGTCGCCGCGCGCGTCAGCAGTTCTCTCATCCCGGCCGAGCAGAACGCCGCCATCGAGCTCGCGCGCGCCTTCCTGCGGCCGAACCTCGCGGTCAACGAGGCCGCCACCGCGCTCGCCCGGCGCCAGGCGCGCGACGCCGTCAAGCCTGTCGAGGTAACGGTCGAGCAGGGCGAGACGATCCTGCGCGACGGCGAGGTCGTCAAGCCGACCGACCTCGAGAAGCTCGCCGCGGCCGGGCTGCGCACCCCCGCGTTCGATTGGCTCGGCCTGGCCGGCAGCGCCCTGCTCATGGTCGCGCTGGTCGCGCTCATGGCCGTCTACATCCGCGTCTTCCTGCCCGAGGTCTGGCGCAGCCCCCGCCAGATGGCGCTGCTCTATCTGCTGATCGCCGCGGCGGCGCTGGTGACGAAGTTCGTCGCCCCCGGTCGGCCGCTGCTGGCCTATGCGCTGCCCCTCGCCGCGGTGCCCATGCTCGTGACGACGCTGATCGACCCGCGCGCTGCCTGGCTGGGCTCGCTCGTGCTGGCCGTCTTCATCGGCCTGGTCGGCAGCAGCCCGCTCGAGCTTGCCACGATGACACTGGTCGGCGGCGCCGCCGGGCTGCTCAGCATCTGGCGGTCGGACCGGGTGCACCGCTTCATCCGGGCCGGGTTCATCGTCGGTATCACCAGCTTCGCGGTGGTCCTCGCCTTCCGCCTCATCAACCACGATCTCGCGCCCACCGATCTCGTGCTGATTGCCGTCGCCTGCGCCGCCAACGGCTTCCTCGCGGCGGTGCTGACGCTGGGCACGGTCACGCTGCTCGGCCACATGTTCGGGCTGACGACGACGCTCGGGCTGCTCGAGCTGGCGCACCCTACCCAGCCGCTCTTCCAGCGGCTGCTCCAGGAGGCGCCCGGTACCTACCACCACAGCATGATGATCGCCAACCTGAGCGAGCGCGCGGCGCAGGCGGCCGGCGCCGATCCCCTCCTCTGCCGCGTCGGCGCCTACTACCACGATATCGGCAAGGTGCTGCGCCCCTATTTCTTCATCGAGAACCAGCTCAACATGCCCAACATCCACAACCGGCTCGACCCGGCCACCAGTGCCCGCATCATCGCCTCTCACGTTACCGACGGCGTGCGCCTCGCCAAGGAGTACGGGCTGCCGGCGCGCGTGATCGACATCATCGAGCAACACCACGGCCGGCGCTTCGTCGGACCCTTCTACTGGCAGGCCTGCCAGCAAAACCCGAACAACCCGCCGGCCGAGAGCGATTTCCGCTACGCCGGCCCGCGTCCCCAGAGCAAGGAGGCGGCGATCCTAATGCTGGCCGACGGCGTCGAGGCGGCGGTGCGCGCGAGCAAGGCCCAGTCGCCCGAGCGCATGGAGGCGATCGTCAGCAAGATCATCAGCGATCGCATTCAGGAGGGCGAGCTCGACGACTGCGACCTCACGCTGCGCGACCTGACCCGGATCAAGGAGGCGTTTCTGACCGTCCTCCAGGGCGTCTTCCACCCGCGCATCGAATACCCCGACCAGGCGAAATCCCCGCGCCAGGGCACCGCCGCCGCCGCACCGGCACCGGCCGCCCTTGCCGCGGAGGCACCCGCCGGCGCCGAGGCGGT
>JBHOQZ010000862.1:0-10858 GCA_042408635.1 Chloroflexota bacterium | reverse complement strand
CCCGCTCTGATCCACCCATGGCGGCTCGGGTCTTCGACCCGAGCGGTTGCCGGACCCGCGGGCCGTCGGCCGCCGGGCGCGCCCGCTCAGCCCCGAGCGCGGGCCGCGCGGGATCGCCCCCGCCTGTCCGGCGCTCTGGGTAGTCGGCGGCGCCGGTGCCGGCCTCGGCCGCCACGTCGGGCAGGCGGTAGAGCGCGCGGGCGTTCTCGTAGAAGATCAGGCGGCGGTCGCGGGCCGAGACGGTGTGCGGCAGGGCGGCGTTCGGCGCGTCCCAGTCCCAGTGGGCATAGTCGCTGGCGAACAGCAGCCGCTCGGCGCCGATCTGCCCGAGCAGCCAGTGGAAGTCCTCGGGCCGGTGCGGCTCCTCGATCGGCTGCGTGCAGTACCAGACGTGCTCGCGGAGGTATTCGGAGGGGAGCCGGCGCAGGTGCGGCACCTCGCTGCGCATAATCTGATAGGCGGTGTCGAGCCGCCACATGAGGGAGGGCGCCCAGCCGAAACCGTTCTCAGCCGAGACGAACCGCAGCGTCGGGAACCGCTCGAAAACGCCCTCGATCACCAGGCTGATCAGGTTCGCCTGCATCGACTGGTGCGGCCCGACGTGGTCCTCGATGTAGAAGGAGGGCCAGCCGCAGCCGGTGATCGGGCCGCTGCCCGCGCCGAAGGCGTGCGACATCACCGCGAGGTCGTGCTCGACGCACGCCTCGTAGATCGGCCAGTACTTGCGCCGACCCATCGGCTCCCAGGGACGGCCTGTGAACTGCACCTGCACGAACCGGCGGTCGCGCGCCCGGCGCCTGATCTCGGCGACGGCCAGGTCGGGGTATTCCTGCGGCACGATGATCGAGGCGCGCAGGCGCGGCTCCGGGTCGAGCCACTCGGCGACCTGCCAGTCGTTGACGGCGGTGGCGAGCGCGGCGTCGAACTCGGGGTTGAGCTGCACGCCCGCCGGCGTGAGCGGGTTGAGGATGCCGAAGACGACGTTCCACTCGTCGAGGAGTTGGCGGGCGGTGAAGGCGCACTCCGAGCCTGCCTCACGCCCGGAGGGCGGCCAGGCATCATTGCGCCGGTTGAGGAAGCGCGGGTAGACCACGCCCGAGGTCCGGCGCAGCCCGTACGTCTTGATGTGCTCGAGCCAGCGCGCCGACAGGTACGGGTACAGGTCGCGCTCCGAATCCAGCTCGTTATGGATGTCGCAGTCGATGATCGCGGGCCTGGCCCGCACCTCGCGCGTCTCCCGCGCCAGTGTCGTCGTCATCCCGAATTCCTCCTCCCGCAGCCGCGGCATCCCCGGCCAACGCCGTCGCCCCCGCACCCATCACCCCCTCGGATCGGGGAGCCGGCGGACCACTCGTCACCCCCAAATCCTCAGAGAGCAGGTGGCCCCCCTCGTCACCCCCCAGCCTTGGGGGCCGGGGGGCGACCTCCCCCCAGGATTGGGGGGCGTCCCCCAGCCGGTAGAGCGCCCGCGCGTTCTCGCTCGCGATCCGCCGCGCCAGCCCCGCCTCCAGGTGCGGCAGGAGCGCCGCCAGTGGGTCGGCCGCGTGCCGGTGCGGATAGTCCGTGGCAAACAGCAGCATCTCGTCGGAGCCGAGTTGGTCGATCGTGCGGACCAGGTCGGCCGGGTCGGGCGGTGCGTCGAGCGGCAGCACGCTCAGGCGCACGTGCTCGCGCATGTACTCGGAGGGCGCCCGCTTCACCCAGGGCACGAGGAAGCGCAGGTTGCGCCACTCCTTGTCGAACCGCCACATGAACGCCGGCAGCCAGGTGAAGCCGCTCTCGAGCAGCGCCAGGCGCAGGTTCGGGTAGAGGTCGAAGACCCCCTCGCTGATGATGCTCGTGAGCTGCGACTGGAACACCTGCGCCATCCCGGCGTACTCCTCGAGGAAGTACGACGGCCAGCCCGAGGGGAAGGGTGGGTTGCCCGGCACGCCGCCGTAGTGGATCCCCGCCACCAGGTCGTGCCGCGCGATCGCCTCCCAGAGCGGCCGGAACAGCCGGCTCCCGAGGGGGTGCTCCGTGCGCACCGGCAGGAGCACCTGGACGAAGCCAGGGTGGGCCGCCACGCGGTCGATCTCGCGTGCCGCCAGCTCCGGGAGCTGCACCGGCACCACGATCGACCCTCGCAGCCGCGGCTCGCGCTCGAGCCACTCGGCGATCAGCCAGTCGTTGACGGCGCTGGCGAACGCGGCAGCCGCCTCGGGGTTGTGGAGCCCGTCGATCGCGTAGAGGCAGCTCAGGACGGCGCGCTCGACGCCGAGCGGCTCGAGCGCCTGCTCGACCAGCAGGTCGAGCCGCGAGCCGGGCGACGGCGCCGTGCCCGCACCGGGCTCGGCCGGGGGGCGGCTGCCGGGGCGGGCCGCCACCGGCGCGTTCGGCGGATAGTACGTCTCGCTCGGCCCCTTGAACACCGAGCCGCGCACGTGGTCGACCCAGTACGACGGCAGGTAGGGAAAAAGCGCCTCGACGCCGGGCACCGCGCAGTGCAGGTCGGCATCGATCAGGCCCGCCGGATACCGGCCGCCGGTCTCCGCCGAACCGTTCGTGGCCTCACGTTGCGTCATGGGCTGCCTCCGCCGTGCGCTGGCTTCATCATACTCCGGTGCGAGGCGGGTGGGCCCGCACGGCCGCCTCGTTCACCTCGGCGCCCCAGCCCAGCCCCTCGGGCAGGAGGATGTGGCCGTGCTCGATGCGGGGCGGCACCGTGACCAGTTCGTCGTACCAGGGCACGGTGTCGGGATCGATCTCCATGATGCGCAGGTTGGGCACGATCGCGCAGAAGTGGGCGCTCATCAGGGTGGCCAGCGGGCTGTAGAAGTTGTGCGGGGCGACGTTCATCTCGTAGGCGTCGGCCATCGCCGCGATCTTGACCGCCTCCCCGATGCCGTTCCAGGGCACGTCGATGATCGGCACGTCCACGCTGCCGCGCTCGAAGAAGGGGCGGTAGTCCTTGCGCCCGAAGAGCGCCTCGCAGGAGGCGACCGGGATGGTCGTGCGGCCGCGGATGTAGCGCAGCGCCTCAGCGTCACGCGTGTCGATCTCGACCCAGAAGAGGTTGAACGGCTCCATGGCGCGGGCGACCCGCAGGAACCCCTCGGTCTTGTAGTTGAAGTTGAGGTCGACCAGGATCTCCATGTCGTCGCCGGCGCCCGCGCGGAACGCCGCGAGCTGGTCGCGCACGGCGCGCAGCACGTAGCCCTCGGGGTTGAGCTCGGGGAAGCTGTCTCCGCGTGCGAAGCCGGGCGTGTGGCCGCGCGGCACCCCGTCGAAGAGGATCACGTTGGTCTTGAGCGCGGTGTAGCCGCGCTCGACCACCTCGCGGCCCAGGCGCACGACGTCGTCGAGCGAGCGCAGCGGCTCCAGTCCCATCGACTCGGCGCGGTCGCCCAACCGGTAGGTGCCGCAGTGCGACCAGTAGAGGCGGATGCGGTCGCGCACCGGGCCGCCGAACAGCTCGTAGACCGGCACGCCGAGGGCGCGGGCCTTCAGGTCAATCAGCGCGTTCTCGATCGCGGCGATCGCCTGCTGCACCATGCCCCCGTAGGCGGTGCGGCGCAGCGCGTGCATCAGCGCCACGTGCGCCTCCCACGGGCGCGGATCGCGGCCGACGATGGCGGGCGCCAGTCGGCGGATCACCTCGGAGACGCCGTGCCCGCCGAACGCCTCGTTGAACTCGCTCCAGCCGACGAGGCCCGCGTCGGTGCTGATCTTCAGGTAGTCGAAGGTGCGCCAGCCGCCGTCGGCGTGCAGCGTTTCCAGCGCAGTGATCTTCACGAGCTCTCCCGCTCCCCTCGTCGTCGCGCCCGCCCGCCGCCCCAGACGGCGGCGGGTGCGTCCGGTGTACCTGCCGGTCCCGGTGCGCCCGGTCGCCGACCGCAACCCCTGCCCCGGCGCCGGCTCCCTCGTCGCGATCATAGCACAGGCACCCGCCGCGATCGGACGGCGGCCACGGCGACTCCTCCCCGAGCCGGCGAGCCCGCTGTGCGGGCGGCTACAAGCCGAACTGGCCCAGGTAGCGGCGGCAGGCGCGCACGGTGGCGGCCGGGTCGCCGAGCCCCGCGGGCGACTCCTCCTCGGCCACGACCCAGCCCGCGTAGCCGCGCGCCCGCAGCAAGTCCACCACGCCCGGCAGGTCGACGTCGCCCGTGCCCATGAAGGCGTAGTCTCCGCCCAGCTCGGCGTCCTTCAGGTGGATGTGCGTGATCCGGTCGACGTGGCGTTCGAGGAACGGCACGACCGGCACCCGCCCGCGCACCAGGTGGCCGGTGTCGGGGCCGAGGCTGAGGAGCGCGGGGTCGAGCGCGGCCACCAGCCGCTCGTACTCCGCCTCGTGGCGCACGATCGAGGTGTGCTCCGAGGTGGGGTGCACGTTCACCACCAGCCCGCGCCCGACCGCCCGCTCGGCCACGGCGTGGTACATGCGCAGCATCTGCGCCCAGCGGGCGTCGAGATCGGTGCGTTTGTCGCTGCGTCCGCCGCCCAGCGCCAGCCGCGCGCCGGGTCCGAATGCCTCCAGGAAGGTGATCGCCCGCTCGACCAGTGCCCATTCGGCCGGCGCGGCCGCCGGCTCGGTCCAGCCCGTGGGCGTCGAGAGCGCCAGCGCCGCCAGTGTCAGCCCGCGCGCCTCGATCAGCGCCCGCGCCCGCTCCGGTCGGTCGAGCAGATCGCCCAGGATCAGGGGCGTCGTCTCGACGCCGGCGTAGCCGGCGGCCGCGATCGCATCGAGGATCGCCTCGAAGTCGCCCTGCCGCTGCGCCGCCTGCCAGGTAAAGGTGTGGCAGCCCACCCGCATGCCCGTCAAGCCCATGCCTCCCCGGGGTCGAGCGCCACGGCGCGCCCGGACTCGAACGATTCGATCGCGCCCAGCACGATCCGCAGCGCCGCCACGCCGTCCGCGCCGGTGACCGGCGGCTCCCGGCCCTCGATCAGGGCGTCGAGCAGGGCGGAGACGTGGTCGACGATCGTCGTCGGGTAGAACTGAAGGTTGCGCTCCCGGCCACCGAACGGCTGCGGGCGCCAGCGCGTCGCCAGCTCCGAGTCGTGGGGGAAGAAGTCGAAGCCGCCGACCACGTTGTGCACCAGCGCGTGGCCGGCCGTGCCGGCGATCTCGGCGGCTTCGATCGGGTGGAGACGCGTGCTCTCCAGGCTCACCAGGATCGTGCCCACGCCGCCGCCCGCGAACTCGAGCGCGACGGCCAGGTTGCCCCAGACGTGGGCGCCGTCGCGCCGCGTCATGTGCGCGCTGACCCGCCGTACCTCCCCGCCGAAGTGGCGGGCGAGGTCGGCCATGTGGGTGAGCAGGTCGTAGGCGGCGTGGTAGGGCGGCGCGCCCGCCGCCGACCCTGCCTCGGGGTCGTAGCCCACCGCGATGCGCAGCGTGAGGTAGGCGAACGCGCCCAGCCTGCCGGCCGCCTGGTACTCGTGCGCGAGGCGGTAGGGGCGGCTGAAGCGGCGGTTGAAGTTCGTCGCCAGCCGCACGCCCCGCTCCCGGGCCGCCCGCACCAGCCTCTCCGCGTCGGCCAGGTCGAGTGCGAGCGGCTTCTCGACGAAGACGTGTCTGCCTGTCGCGATCGCGGTCAGTGCCGGCTCGACGTGCTGGTGCTGCGGCGTGCAGACATCGACCAGCTCGACCGCCTCGGCCGCCAGGATCGCCGCGAGGTCCGGGTAGGCGCGCGCCCCGAATCGGGCGGCGAACGTCCGCGCCCGCTCCGGGTCGACATCGCAGACCGCGACCAGCCGGGCGCGCGGGTCGGCCGCGTAGGCGGCGGCGTGGTGCTGCGCGATGAAGCCACAGCCGACGAGCGCGACCGCCACCGGAGCGGTCGCTGCCCTGCCCACCTCCACAATGTTCGTCATCGGGGCTCCCCGGTCGCGCGCGGCTTCACGGCCGGGCGGTCCGGCCGACGGCGACTCGCTGAGGGGCCGCGCCTGCCGCGCCCGGCCCACCCCGAGGCGGCGGGAAACCGGGTCGTGGCGGCCGGCAGGCACCGGATCGCGGCAGACGACGCGCGGGCGGGCGGCTCACGGCGCGTAGACCGCTCGGTCGACGGTGTGGGCGCGCACCCAGTCCCAGTCGATCGTGACGCCCAGGCCGGGACCGTCAGGGACGGGGACGTGGCCGTTGCAGTCGATCGCGTCGAGGGTGTCGCGGTAGCCGCAGGCATAGATTGGCGGCGACGTCGGCCCGAGCTTCGGGTGGACGAGCCCGAGCTCGTAGTAGTTCGTGTTGCGGAGCGCGGCCATGCAGTGGCGGTGCATCGGGCCCGGCTGGTGGATTTCCACGTCGAGGCCGAACCCCTCGGCCGAGTGCGCCAGCTTCATCAGCCCGGTGATGCCGCAATCGTAATCGGCGTCCGCGCGCACGAAGTCGGTCCCCTCGAGCACGATGTTGTCGACGTGCAGCTCGTGGCCGCGGATGTGCTCGCCCAGCAGGATCGGGGTGCGGATGAGCTGGCGTAGCTTGCGATGGGCGAACGCCGAGGTGCCGCCGTCCTTGTACGGGTCCTCCAGCCAGAAGAAGCGCGCCTCGTCGCAGGCGCGCCCGACCTTGAGCGTCTCCGCCCAGGTGTTGTACTCGCAGGCCGGGTCGAGCATGAGGTCCATGGTGTCGCCGACCGCGCGGCGCACCGCCAGCACCGTCGCCACCTCGCGCTCGATCGACCCGGACCCGCCAGTGGGTACCCCCCAGCCGTGGATTTTGAAGGCGGGGTAACCCAGCTCCTGGCACTGCACGGCAAAGTCGGCGAACGCCTCGGGGCTGTCGAGGCCGCCGTTCTCGTCGCCGTGGTAGGTGCTGGCGTAGGCCGGCAGCGTGCGCCGGTAGCCACCAAGTAGTTCGCAGATCGGCGCGCCGTAGAGCTTGCCGGCGATGTCCCAGAGCGCGATGTCGATCGGTCCGATGCCCAAGCGATCGAGCTTGCGGAAGCCACGCTTGAGGTCGTTGTAGATCAGCTCGCGCTCGAGCGGGTTGCGCCCGAGCAGGTAGCGCGCCGCCATGGCGATCTGGGCAGAGGCGACGCCCATGCCGCCGACGTACTCCCCGGCCACGCCGGCATCCGTCGTGATCCGCAGGACGTAGCCACTGAAGCGCCCGCGGGCGCCCGGCTGGTAGACGTGGTTGAAGCCGTTGTAGTCCGTGCCGAGGTCGGCCACCTCCCAGGCGAACTGCGTCACCTCGACGCCGGTGATCCGTATCGCTCTGCCCACGTCTTCTCTCCTTATGTCGACGGCCAGCATCACCGGCCGGCGCCGTCGCTCGCGCCCTCAATCAGCCAGGGTTCGCGTCCAGATCGCCCCGCCAAGCGCGGCCGCAATGGCCCGTACCGCCCCGCCGGCGCCAGCGCCCGGCATCGGAAACGCAAGCGCCAGGATCGGCAGCTCCGGCAGCGCGTCGCTCCAGGCCGCAAACGTCGCGCCGGCATCGCGCGAGATGTACACGCCGGTGTCGGTGGCGGCCAGCACCGTCCGGTCCTGGCGGAACGCCGGCGAGAGGGTCAGGGCGTAGATACCACCGCTCCGCGGCAGCCCCGACAGCTCCGCGCGCTGCCAGAGCGGGCGGCGGGCGGGTGGCCCCCCCGGCCCCCCAATCCTGGGGGGTGTCGGCCCTCCCGGCCCCCCAGACCCCCCAATGCTGGGGGGTGACGGTGGCCCCGCTGGCCCCTCCAGGCTAGGGGGTGTCGGTCCCTCCGGCACCTCGATGCTGGGGGGTGAGGGCGGGGTGCGGCTCTCGTTGCCGGCGGGGGGTGCGCCCGGTGTGGAGCTGCTGGTCGAGGCAGCCCACGTGGTGGCGGATGGTCGGCGCACCTCCCAGGCGCCGGGGCGGGGACGATACACCCGCCCGCCGGCCGCGACGAGCACGAGGCCGTCGGCGGCGAACGTGGGCGAGGCGGCGAGCGCGCTGCCGGGCGCATCGAGCTCGAGCCAGAGGTGCCAGTTCGCGCCGACGTCGGTCGAGAGCCAGAGGGCTCCCCCCGAGCGGGTCGTGCTGCCTGGTCCGCTCCCGTCGGTCGTCAGCGTGGGCGCCGCTGGGTGGGCGGTGAGCACGAAGATCGCCCAGCGATCCCGGCCGGCAGACGCCTCCCGGCCGGCGGCTCCGACCCGGCTAGCGCCAGGGCGCCAGGTGGTGTTGCCGAGGCCAGCGCCTGAGAGCGGCGCCAGAGCAACACCCACGATCAGCCGGGCCCCCGCCGCCAATCCTCCGTCGCCGAACGGCGACGCGTCGGGAGGCGGGTTGAGCGCCCGCCAGGCCTGGCCGCCATCCTCCGAGAGCGCGAGGCGACCGTCGTCGAGTGCGGCGAGCAGGGCGGGATCGGCGCCGGCATCGCCAACCGACGATCGGTCGACGGTTGAGGGCGGCAGGGGCGGCGGGTTGCCCGTGTCGAGGCCGAAGGCAGCGCCAACCGGCGACCGGTCGGCGGGTGAGGGTGCCACCGCGAGCGCCCGCACGCCTACCTGGCCGTCGCCCCCTGCTCGATCGGCAGCCGCCGTCGCGCTGACAGGTCGGAGGTGGTCGCTCCCGCCCGGCGCGGCGTCGAACCGGACGAGGGTCCACGAGCGCGCCCCGTCGCGGCTCACGGCCAGGCCGCACGTCGTCGCGGCGAACAGCATCGGGGCCTGCGGGCCGTCGTGCTCCCCGCCTCCCCCGCGACCGCCACCGGGTAGGGTGCTGGCACCATGGGCGGGCGGCACGGCGGGCGGCGACACCTCACGGGGGCCGGGGTCTCCATCTCGCGGCGGGTGGGGCCAGCCCCGTCCGCTATCCGGTGGCGGCGGCACCTCTCGGGGGCTGGAGACTCCATCCCGCTCGGTCAGGGCGGCACCGTCGGGCGTGGTGGGTACCGGCCACGCGACCAGCGCCATGACACGCCCGCCCGCGATCCCCGTATTCGCGCTCACCCACATGGGCTGACCGGCGCCGGCAGGGTCGAGGCGGGCGGCCTCCAGGCCCGCCTCGATGGTCGCCACGATGAGGCGACGCTCCGCTCCGATCATCGGGACGGCCAGCGCCACGGGCAGGCCCGCCATGAGCCCGCTGCCGGCCGGGACCGCCCGCCGCGGCTCCCGAGTGTCGGCGGCCTCCGGCGCGGCCTCCCGATTGCCGAGTGGAAGCCGGACCACGCCGCTCCCGCTCGGGTCCGGCGACCACTCGGGACCGGCGTCGCGAGCAGCCAGGGTTGGATCAGATGGCGGCTGGATCGTGGTCGGGTAGCCGGCCGGCAGGGCAGCCAGGAGCGCCGGGCCGCCTTCGTCCGCCACGAACAGCAGGCCGAGCGCCGGTCCGAGACCCCGCGCCACCGTCCGCCAGGCGTTGGGCTCGCCCGCCGAGACGAGCACATCCCCCCCGGCCGCCACGGCGACGAGGGTTGGCGCGCCGGGCTCCCCGCTCGCCGGCTCGGCGCAGGCGATGGCGGTGACGCTCTGGCCGGCAAAGGCCGCCTCGGTCTCCCAGGTGCTCCCGCCATCGTCCGAGCGGAAGAGGCCGTGGGCGACCGTCCCCGCGAGGGCCAGGCGGTCCCGCCCGAACCTCGGGGAGAGCGCGAGGCACTGCACCTCGGCCTCCTCGACGGGCAGCGCGACCTCGCGCCACGATTTGCCGCCGTTGCGCGAGCGGTAGAGGCCGGAGGTGGTCGCCGCGAACGCCGTGCGGTCGGTCGCGAAGGCGGGCGAGAGCGCCAGCGCCGTCACCGTCAGGTCGAGCAGCCCGGCGTTGGCGCTCGTCCAGGTCGCGCCGCCGTCCTCCGAGCGCAGCAGGCCGTCCGCCTCCGTGCCGGCGAAGACGATCTGTTCCGCCCGCATCTGCTCGACCCGAGGCTGCTCGGGCCAGTGCCCGAGTGGCGAGAGCCCGAGCGGTGAGAGCGCGATCGCCAGCACGCGGCTCGCCCGCAGCGCCAGGCGCCAGGCGGCCCCGCTGTCGTCCAAGCAGTAGAGCCCGCCCGGCGCGGCCGCGAAGAGCGCGGACCCCGGCGCGACGGCAACCGCCTCGGTCGGCCATGGCAGGCCAGGGGGAGCCGCGCCGGCCCGCCCGAGCGGCCGCCAGGTGCGGCCCCCATCGGTCGAGAGACGCAATCCGGCCGCTGTCGCCGCGATCACACCCTGCCCTACCCCGTCCGGGGCCGTCCAGAGCGCGAGTGCCGCGACGCTGCCGCCCGGTCGCTCGGCGATCAGCTCCCAGCCACGCGTCATATCCGTGTCCTGGACGCGACGCGGCTCCACCGGCTCACGGCTGCGCGTCCCCGGTCCAATGGACAGCCCCCGGCCGTCCCGGCCGCAGCAGCGAGCGGCATGAGCAGCAAGCCAGCCATCGCCCGGCCCAATGGACAGCCCCCGGCCGTCCCGGCCGCAGCGCCGCGGAGCCCCTCGCCACATGCGCGCACCATGGCGCCGTCGAGGCCCGCGCCGTGGCCAGACAGATCACCCACCGGGCTGCGAGCGGCGCGCCGCCGGGCCGGAGGCCCGGGTCGTAGCCGGTCTGGCGGCTGGGGCTGCTCACGCGCGTGCCATCGCCAGGGGCGAGCGTCGCACCAGCGCCTCGGTCGTCAGTGACATCACCGCCGCGCTCGCCGCGACCTCGACCGCCGCCACCACGACGGGCAGCGGGTCGGCGATTCCCCGCAGGCCCGCGCGCTCCACCTCGACCCACTCCCCCGCCACCACGTCGAACGTCCACTCGGGACCCCGCCGCTGGGCCTCGTCGAGGATCGGCTCTGGGGTGTGGCCGGCGTTGCGGGCGAGGCAGCGCAGCGGCTCGGCCAGTGCCCGAGCCAGCGCTGCCGCGCCGATCGCCTCGGCAGGCCCGATCTCGAGCGCGGCCAGGTCGCGCGCGGCCGCCAGGAGCGCCGCCCCGCCGCCCGGCACGACG